>CALKVB010000589.1 GCA_937996605.1 uncultured Oxalobacteraceae bacterium
GACCCCACCAAATTGATCGTGCTTGGCGCCGGGAATGACGTACGGTCGAATTTCGTCATCGATCACATGACTTCCACCGGGATTACTGATGAAAAACTGACTGGAAGCGCTCCACTGGGTGTTGGTGGAAGACTCTGGAGAAACCGTGTCACTGATGGAGGTGGGATCGCGAGTGAAGATTCGAACGCGACTGACTTGTTTGTTGTAAGCAAACGTGGCATCGTTGGTGGGATCCGGATTGGGAGATACGTAGCCCACGTACAGTCTCAGACCATCGACACTACTGACGACACCATAAGGGCCTGAAGCTCCCGCCAGAGCCTGTGCTTGCGCTGTATTACTGTTATCTTCCGTGGTGATGACAAAATTCTTAATCTCACATGAATCCGAATTGCTACAACTGAAAAAGGGATTGTCGATGGCAGTGTTGTGGATGTGGCCCAATACGTTTGTTCCTAACGACATGACAAACTCCTTGGCATCTGTGGTCAAGTGGCCATGTCCAGGTTGGTCAAAGGGATACTCGCGCAGAGGATTCACAGTAAAAATGGGTGGATTATCTGGCGCTTTCAACCCAAAGTCTTTGACTGCAGAGATATGATCGTCGGGAACGAACCCCTGTTGGCGTCCCCATTCGAAATCACCGTTAAAGATCAGGTTCAAGGTGGTGTGGTAACTGGGATTGCTGGGGGTATAGGGGGTAGGGTGCTTTTTGCTGGTACGAACAATACTGCTTTGACGCAATACAACCATTAGCACCACCGAAACAATGGTGCCGAAAAGTCCAATGATGCCCAACAAAAGCAGTGACGTTAACACGGCGGGAGATGCCATCTGTTTCTTTCAATGGATCCACGTCAAATCGTCGGTGAAGGTTTGAATCTGCCAATACCACCACAGCAGAATGATATACGACACCAACGCAGAAATGGCCACTTGAATGAAGTGATACTGCATTTTGGAATAGAAACAAAAATGAACTTGGCGGCCATTCAGGAGTTGGAACAACAAATTTTCCGGCAGTCCAAAATTTCTTGGAACCAAGTGTGGACCGAGGAAGGTCGAAAACGGTTTGAAGTTTTAGTGCTACGTTCCGAAGATCAAGAGCAATTGATTGCAGTGGCAGTGTTGGACAATCGTCGAGGAACGGAGCATTATAAACCAGGATGGGCTGAATTGTTGTTTATGATTCGAGATCCCAACGTCGAAGGAAATGGAATTGCCAGTCGATTTCTCGACACCATACGTTGGCGCTTGCAACGAAAAGGCAAAGTGGGTTCTGAATCCATACATTCGATTTTATTTCGAGTTCCGGACCATCATCCCGGATTGATGTCGTTTTACAAAAGGCAAGGCTTTGTATTGCCATTGGATCTCACAGGACAACAATCGGGAGAAGAAGGCATCTTAGAGCTTCACTGGTACGTACGACCTCGCACCTCATGTGTCTTGTTGTGACGCATGCAAGTCTTCGAGTTTGTAATTGAGACCCACGGCAACAATTCGAGACACAATCCTCTCCGGACGATACGAGCAATTGTTTTCTTCGATCGAAAGATTGGAATCTCCACGTTCTAATGGACCCAAACCAAACCCAAATTCAGGTCCATTCTCTTGATAATACCGGGCGAGAAACAAGGCCAATTCTCGGCTTGGAGCATGATCCTCCCGAAATCTTTGTGGAACTTGGCGTTCGGGGATGGAAATCAACTTGGTGCTGGCCCAATCTTTTTCAAGTTCATGAACGACAAACACCACTTCTCTTTCGTCTTGTTCCATGGTGATGACGGCGTTTGATTTGTCCTTTCGATCTCTTCATTGATCCGAAAGTATGGTTTCATCATCGCTGATCTCCTCCACTTCTTTTTTGAACCATTCCAATCGTTTCTGCAGATCTTCGTCGGCTTGACGAGTCACGACAAAGGGTGCTTGAATGAGGCGGTAAAATCCGCCTCGGGATAGTATGTCCAGTCCGATTTGTTCGCACGCATGCTTCATGAGATCAATGGCAATGGGTGCTGCCAATCGGGTGGTGGCGTGCACCAAATACCGCGGCGGGGCTAGCAATTGGACTTTGATGGGCATTTCGGGTGTAGCACACTCATTGCCTTTGCCGAGCGAGGCTTTGATGGCGTCAATGCCTTCATAGGTAAAGCATGAAACTTCAATTTCTGCCCGAATACGAAGGCTTGGAAGATCGAACCGACGACGAATGCTGTGGAGCAGTCCTTCTTGAAAGGGTGTGGTTAGATTGTAGGGATGCAGAATGGATGGATCTCCAAGGCATTGGCGTAACCCATCTTCGGCGTGCGGGAAACGTCGATAAAGATCCCATACCAGCGTCTCGTACACTTCCAGCATGGAACAGCCTTGCGATACACATACGTCTTGCACCACTTGATGTACTTGTTTCGATTTGGCAAACTTTTCTTCTTGGGCTTTGATTTCATCGCTGTGAATGAGACGTTTTGACAAGTCAATGAATCCCTTGTCTTGGTCGACGCGCAGCACTTTCACCACCTCTTGCTTGCCCACCCGCATCAGCTGCGCCAGAGATCGAATGCGATTCTTTCGAGAAACTTCAGACAAGAGGATCAAGCCCTCGATTTTTCCGTATTCCAAGAGCTCAACATGGGCTCCTGTATCACCTATGCTTTGGATTCGAACCGTGACACAATCTCCCTCCGCAGGATAACGTGCGGGATACATGCAGCAGTGGTTCATGATTGTTTCTTTTGGGGGATTTGAGAGAAATGAACTTTAAAAGTCTGTCCATGCAAAGACGGGAAGTCTTTTTAAAAATTTAACTGTTCACCCAATGAGGGTATTTTTGTTCCAAAGGAGCCATTTCTTGCCGTATGCGGGCCAATTCATCGTCACACGTTTTCAGTTCCTCCGCAGTTTTGGCGTCTTGTTTCAAGCGCGCCATTCGCTTCAAGTCGTTCTTCATGATGTCGTAGAAAAAATCGTCCAATTGTTCTTCTGGAGAGATCTTGGGTGGAGGGGGTAGTAAATCAGGTTCAGGTGGAGGCGGTCTTGCGGCCTTCCATGCCGCTCGGAAGGTTTGCTTGGTCCTTGGCATTTCGGAAAATGAATGAAAATCACCAAAACTCGCACGGTTGCAGTTGTCGGATCCGACGACTCCGAAGGTCAATTTTCATTTTTGCCGATTGAGTCGTCGCAGTTCTTTCACGATGGGAGCGTATTGGAGCAACTTTCGCCATTGCTGAGGATCTAGGAAGAGCCACGGTTTGTGCACTGCTAGTGGTGTGGGATAAAAGATGGATTCGACGGAAAATTGCATGGATACGGAACGTTCAGGCAAACGAATGCCAGGCAAGTTGCAAATGTACAAATCTTCTGGAATCTGACATTTGGGAGGATAAGGATGTTTGGTCAGCAATTCTTGCATGCGTTTCACATTTCGTAGACTGAAGCCCCCATTACCGCCTTTGTGTTTGGGGTGATGTCGCCAGCAAGCGCCGATCCAATCGGTCCCAAGAAACTCTGTTATCGGCTTCGGAGCAAAGGGAAACATCAGAGAATCGGTTTGAAAGATCAATACATAGTCATAATCTGCAAAATGGTTGTAAAAGCTTGGATCTGTCAACAAATGGTTGTAATCATGGATGGTAAGATTTGTCACACCTAGCGAGTGCAATTGTGCCGAAGGAACGTGTTCACAAGCCTTTTCTGCCTCACCAACATTGTCTGAGCCGTGAAATACAAAGATGGGCCATTGTTTGGGAATGCTTAAATAGACCGAGCGAATGGACAAACCGAGTGAAGGATGTTTGCGTGGTTCCACAATGCACGCGCAACCCGTTGGCATTTTCATAAGTGAAATCAGGAATCACTCCTTTCTTTGGAGTCCCATGCACGAATCATTTTGCCAATGGAAGAAGTCTGTCTTCAGGATCAAGTCCATCATGGAATTTCCATTTCCGATCTATTGGGACGGCTACGACAGCAAATGGAGCAAGGGACCTGTAGAAGCGTCTACATCGACCTGAATCAGCGCTGGGTCTCTTTCGTCGACACTTTGGGTTGCCGCGTAACAGTTTATGCCACAGGCGCGTTTACAATCAAGGGTCTCAAAGAAGCATCGTGCAAACAAGTTCACCAAATGAAACAGTATCTTCTCTCAACCTCAAAGAAAGATCTATGAATCGTCGAGAGGTGTTGGAACACATGAGATTGTCGTGCCAGGATCAAGCCGATCAGAGCAAAGTCTGCAGTCTTCATTTTGGAGAAGAATTGCTCATTGAATGTACCATTCGATACGAAAATGAACATGTAGTGTATTTGGCAGCATTGGATCGTGCCAGATCTGCAGTGCATTGGAAAGAGAAACTGTCGCACATCTTGTTGGCCAAAGTGTGTGTTGAGCTTCAAAAACAAGGCATTCAGTGGATG
>CALKVB010000590.1 GCA_937996605.1 uncultured Oxalobacteraceae bacterium
CCTTAGGTCTTGGCGATTGCGAAAAAGTGTCTAAAGTGGTGGTCTACAAACGCACTGGTGGCAATGCCCCATTTAACGCAGAACGCGATTTGTGGTTGCATGACTTGGTTGCAAATCAAGCGACTGAGTGTGAGCCAGAATGGGTCAACGCTGATCATCCATTGTTTATCTTGTACACATCAGGTTCCACGGGTAAGCCAAAGGGTGTGCAGCACTCTTCAGGCGGTTATTTGTTGTGGGCCATGTTAACAATGAAGTGGACCTTCGACATCAAACCAAGCGATGTTTTCTGGTGTACCGCGGATATCGGATGGGTGACTGGGCACACCTACATTACCTACGGTCCATTGGCGATGGGGACGACCGAAATTGTGTTTGAGGGTATTCCAACCTATCCAAATGCGGGTCGCTTCTGGGACATGATTCAAAAACACAAGGCGACTATTTTCTACACAGCGCCAACGGCGATTCGCTCCTTGATTAAGGCGGCCGATGGCGATGCAAATATCCATCCAAATAAATACGACTTAAGCTCTCTGCGCCTGCTTGGATCTGTTGGAGAACCAATTAATCCTGAAGCATGGATGTGGTACTACAAGAACATTGGTGGTGAGCGTTGCCCAATCGCGGATACCTTCTGGCAAACTGAAACGGGTGGTCATATGATCACCCCATTGCCGGGTGCGACGCCTCTGGTTCCAGGTTCGTGCACTTTGCCATTGCCAGGCATTATGGCGGCGATCGTCGACGAAACAGGGGCAGATTTGCCGAACGGGCAAGGGGGCATCTTGGTAGTGAAACGTCCATGGCCTTCAATGATACGTACCATTTGGGGTGACACTGAGCGCTTCAAGAAGAGTTATTTCCCAGAGGAGTTGGGAGGTAAAACTTATTTGGCTGGTGATGGTGCAATTCGTAATAAAGATACGGGCTATTTTACGATTACCGGCCGTATCGACGATGTCTTGAACGTTTCTGGTCATCGTATGGGTACAATGGAAATTGAATCTGCGTTGGTGGCGAACCCGCTCGTGGCAGAAGCGGCTGTTGTGGGTAAGCCAGACGATACGACAGGCGAGGCAATTTGCGCTTTCGTGGTCTTGAAGCGTAGTCGCCCAACCGGTGATGAAGCGAAGCAGATCGCGATTGAATTGCGGAATTGGGTCGCCAAAGAAATCGGTCCTATTGCTAAACCAAAGGAGATTCGTTTTGGTGATAACTTGCCGAAAACGCGTTCAGGTAAGATCATGCGCCGTCTATTGCGTGTGTTAGCTAAAGGTGAAGAAATTACACAAGATATTTCTACACTTGAAAATCCAGCGATTCTTGAACAATTAAAGCAAGCACAATAAATTGGGATAGTCAAAAGGCGCCTTCAAGACCACGGTTTTGGAGGCGTTTTTTATTGTGCATTTTGTTATGCTTTGTTGTGTATTTATTACCGACTGATCGAGTTGCTTTATAGGGTTGCAATTTTACTTAGAGTGGTGCTTCATTAAAGTTTTCCCATGTTGGAAACAGAGGTATACTTGCGCCCATTCCGAAGTTTGTTCTTCGTCATTGATCGTGCCAAGTTGAGTGTTGTTGTCTTCTTTGGCTATTTTTTAGAAATCGGCATGACTCCAGTTAAAGATCGTAAGCCTAAAGGCAGTTTTAAGTTGTTTCCGCGTGGCGCCAGAAAAGCAAGCGCAGATACGATTGTTATTAAACGTACGCCATCCCGCGGCATTTATTTGCTGCCAAACGCATTTACTACTGCGGCTCTATTTTGCGGTTTTTATGCCATTGTGATGGCCATGAATCAAAAGTTCGAACAATCTGGCTTAGCGATTTTTGTTGCGATGGTGCTGGATAGTTTAGATGGCCGTGTGGCGCGTATGACCAACACGCAAAGTGAATTTGGTGCACAGTATGACAGCCTCTCAGATATGGTCTCATTCGGTGTCGCCCCCGCTTTGATTGCTTATGAGTGGGCACTCAAGGGCATGGGCAAGCTTGGATGGTTGGCAGCATTTGTCTATTGTGCCGGTGCGGCTCTGCGTCTTGCGCGGTTTAACGCCAATATCACGGTGGTCGATAAACGCTACTTCCAAGGCTTGCCAAGCCCAGCGGCAGCAGCTTTGGTCGCTGGTTTTATTTTACTGATGGACGATCTTGGTATTGCTGGTGTTGATGTGCGCTGGTACGCATGGAGCGTGGCCTTGTTTGCAGGCTTAACGATGGTGACGAATGTGCCTTTTTACAGTTTCAAAGATGTGAATCTCAAACGTTCAGTGCCATTTATCGCACCATTCTTAATAGTCCTTGGTTACGTTGCTGTGGTGAGTGATCCACCTAAAGTTTTGTTTTCTTTGTTTGTCATTTATGCCTTGTCTGGCTATGTCATGTTGCTGTGGCGTTGGCGTAATGGCCGTCCCGTCAGTATCGTGCAGATTTCTACGGAAGAAGAGTTCGATGAAGCTGCTGAAGGTGACCTTAAGAAATAATTGAGGAAGTCCTATTGCGCTTTTTTAAAAAGCCGCTTATAGTCTTTGTCATGAAGTCTATTTCCACGACATTCGGCGCACACAATGCGCTTTCACAAGCAGATCGCTCAGGTCTGCTTTTGTCGTTGGTATTGCCAGTTGCCGCTATCTTGGCATCTCTACTAGCTTTATCTCTAGCGAACACGCTACTAGCGCTCGCGCGCTAAATCCCTATATCCCCACAACTTGAGTAGTGTCTCACCCATGTGTGTTTTGCAAGGGACGGGAAAAGTCTATTCAAGTTCCGCTTACGGCAACGTAAGCAACGAAAAAAACGCGACTCATTCGTTCAAATTAATCGATATTTCTTAGGTAGATCCGGAGTAAAACATGGCAGATAAACTCATCATTTTTGACACAACTTTGCGCGATGGCGAACAATCACCAGGCGCTTCTATGACGCGCGATGAAAAAGTGCGTATCGCACGCCAATTGGAGCGATTGAAAGTTGATGTAATTGAGGCTGGTTTTGCTGCCGCATCACCCGGTGATTTTGAGTCGATTAAGGCGATCGCAGCGGCTGTACGTGAACCCATTATTTGCTCTTTGTCGCGTGCCAATGATAGGGATATTTCACGTGCCGCGGAAGCTTTGGAAAAGGCACAACGCAAACGCATACACACCTTCATTGCAACTTCTCCTTTGCACATGGAAATGAAGTTGCGTATGAGTCCAGATCAGGTTTTGGAACAGGCAATTCAAGCGGTACGTTTTGCGCGTCGATTTACCGACGATATCGAATTTAGTCCAGAAGATGGGAGCCGTTCAGATTTTGATTTTTTATGTCGTGTGATCGAGGCAGTGATCAAAGAAGGTGCGACCACCATTAATTTTGCAGATACCGTTGGTTACGGCGTGCCAGAGTTGTATGGCTCGACCTTGAAACGTTTGCGTGAAACGATTCCGAATTCGGATAAGGCAATTTGGTCGGTGCATTGCCATAATGACTTAGGAATGGCTGTGGCAAATTCATTGGCGGGTGTGATGATTGGCGGTGCTCGTCAAGTGGAGTGCACCATCAATGGCCTTGGTGAACGAGCAGGTAATACCGCTCTCGAAGAAGTCGTAATGGCGGTGAAAACCCGCAAGGATCATTTCAATCTCGACGTCGGCATTGATACCACTCAAATCGTCGCGACCTCGAAAATGGTCTCGCAAATTACTGGTTTTGCGGTGCAGCCAAATAAAGCGATCGTCGGTGCCAATGCTTTTGCTCATGCCTCTGGGATACACCAAGATGGCATTTTGAAGGCTCGAAACACCTATGAAATCATGCGGGCAGAAGATGTGGGTTGGAGTGCAAATAAAATTGTCCTTGGTAAGTTGTCGGGGCGAAATGCGTTTAAACAACGCCTGCAAGAATTGGGTATCGCGCTTGAGTCTGAAACTGAAGTGAACGCAGCGTTCGCTCGTTTCAAAGATTTGGCAGATAAAAAGGCTGAAATCTTTGATGAAGACATTATGGCTGTGGTGGCTGAGGAAGAGCATTCCCATGATGCTGACCATTACCGTTTGGTATCGATTAGCCAGCATTCCGAGACAGGTGAGCGTTCATCGGCAGTGGTTGTAATGACGATCGGTGATAAAGAAAAATCGTGCATTGCCCAGGGTAATGGTGCGGTTGATGCGATTGTGAATGCGATTGAGTCTGAGGTGGAGAGTGAGGCAGAGTTGTTGTTGTTCTCGATTAATGCGATTACCGCAGGAACACAATCTCAAGGTGAAGTGACGATTCGACTTGGTAAGGCGGGGCGCATTGTCAATGGCGTAGGGGCGGACCCAGATATTTTGGTGGCGTCAGCAAAAGCCTATCTCTCTGCTTTGAATAAGTTGTATTCCAAAGTTGAGAAATTGAATCCCCAGATCTAGGTCTTCCGCAAGTATTGATTGTTGTTAATTTGCAATTTTTGGGCTTGCTAAGGCTTTATTTATTGAGGCGCGGAGTGATTTTGAGGTGATTTCGTGAGCTTGGGTCACTCCGAAGCTTGAGACTTGGCGCATTTCCATGCTATAGTCGCGGTCTCATCAAATTTTGGTGGGATTTATTAATGTATTTTCACGATATCGAAGGTTCTGATTTTTCAATCTCACTCTTGATATCGCAAGTAAAGGAAGATTATGTCTATCGAAAAAAGTGCAAAAGCCGCTATCGTTGCGGATAACGCCCGTGGTCAAAACGACACAGGTTCTCCAGAGGTGCAAGTTGCTTTGTTGACAGCACGTATCAATGACTTGAACGGTCACTTCAAAGCTCACTCTAAGGATCATCACTCACGTCGTGGTTTGATCATGATGGTTAACCGTCGTAAGAGCTTGTTGTCTTACTTGAAAAAGAAAGATTTGAACCGTTACCGTTCATTGATCGAGAAACTCGGCTTGCGTAAGTAATCTAGTCAGTAATTTATTCTCGCGAATATTTTGCTAAGCCTAGTAAAGAATTAAGCAAAAAGCCTGCGTCAGTTATACTGCCGCAGGCTTTTTGTCTTTAAGCGACGAACACTCGTGAAATTAAATTGTTCGATGCTATCGTTTGTTGTAAGAGTGTGGTGATAAGTAGTTTGAAGTAGGGCGATGTCAGTTTGCATCGCTTGTGGTGAGGTGAACGACAGCGCCTGGAAATCTGTCGGCATTAGTAGTAATAGTGAAAGGACACATTGTGTTTAATAAAGTTACAAAAACATTCCAATATGGTCAACATACAGTGACTTTGGAGACAGGCGAGATCGCTCGCCAATCATCTGGTGCAGTTATCGTTTCAATCGAAGATACGGTTGTTTTGGCGACTGTGGTTGCAAAAAAAGATGCTAAGCCAGGTCAAGATTTCTTCCCCTTGACAGTGGACTACATGGAAAAGAGCTACGCAGCAGGTCGTATTCCTGGTGGCTTCTTCAAGCGTGAAGGTCGTCCATCTGAGAAGGAAACTTTGACTTCTCGTTTGATCGATCGTCCGATTCGTCCATTGTTCCCAGAAGGTTACTTAAACGAAGTTCAAGTGATTGTTCACGTATTGTCAGTGAACCCAGAAATCGATCCAGATATTGCTTCTATGATCGGCGCATCAGCGGCGATTTGCTTGTCTGGCATTCCATTTAATGGCCCAGTTGGCGCAGCGCGCGTTGGCTACATTGATGGTCAATATGTATTGAATCCAACTGCAACGCAATTGAAATCCTCTGCGATGGATTTGGTCGTTGCTGGTACTGAAACAGCGGTATTGATGGTTGAATCTGAAGCGCAACAATTGTCCGAAGAAGTGATGTTGGGTGCGGTTGTGTATGGTCATGAGCAAATGAAGGCGATGATCGACGCTATTCATGATTTGGTGCGTGATGGTGGCAAGCCTGAAGTGCAATGGGCACCAGCTCCAAAAAACGAAACCTTGATCGCTGCAGTAACTGCAGTAGCTGAGCCTTTGTTGCGCGCAGCGTACCAAATCAAAGAAAAACAAGCTCGTACAGATCAGCTGAAGGCGGCAAGTGCTGCAGTCTCAGCTGCTTTGGCTGAGCAAGCTGCGGCAGCGGGAACGGATGCTCCTGATTCTGCTGAAGTCGGCAATATTATGTTTGATTTGGAATCTAAAATTGTTCGTTCACAAATTTTGGATGGCGAACCACGTATCGATGGTCGTGATACACGCACTGTTCGCCCGATTTCTATCCGCACTGGTGTTTTGCCACGTACTCACGGTACAGCTTTGTTCACACGCGGCGAAACACAGGCTTTGGTAATCGCAACTCTGGGTACGGCACGTGATGAGCAAAAGATCGACGCCTTGATGGGTGAGTATTCTGATCGCTTCATGCTGCATTACAATATGCCACCGTTTGCGACTGGCGAAACAGGTCGCGTTGGCACTCCAAAACGTCGTGAAATTGGTCACGGCCGTTTGGCAAAACGTGCATTGCAAGCTGCTTTGCCATCTCCAGAAGAGTTTAGTTACTCTGTGCGTTTGGTTTCTGAAATTACAGAATCTAATGGTTCGTCTTCTATGGCGTCCGTGTGCGGTGGTTGCTTGGCATTGATGGATGCTGGCGTGCCAATGAAGGCGCACGTGGCAGGTATCGCCATGGGTTTGATCAAAGAAGGTAATAAGTTTGCCGTCTTGACTGACATCTTGGGTGATGAAGATCACCTCGGTGATATGGATTTCAAAGTTGCTGGTACTGCAGAAGGTATCACAGCTTTGCAGATGGATATCAAGATTCAAGGTATTACTAAAGAAATTATGCAAGTCGCTTTGGCGCAAGCTAAAGAAGGTCGTATCCACATTCTTGGTAAGATGCAAGAAGCGGTGCCAACAGGTCGTGTTGAGTTGTCTGACTTCGCGCCACGTTTGATCACGATTAAGATCAATCCAGAGAAAATCCGTGATGTCATCGGTAAAGGTGGTGCGGTGATTCGTGCGTTGACCGAAGAAACTGGTACGCAAATCGACATCAGCGATGAAGGTGTGGTGACAATCGCTTCTGTTGATGCAGCAGCTGGTCAAGAAGCAAAGCGCCGTATCGAAGAGCTGACCGCGGAAGTTGAAGTTGGCAAGATTTACGAAGGTACTGTGTTGAAGTTGTTGGACTTCGGTGCCATCGTTCAAATCATGCCTGGCAAAGATGGCTTATTGCACATCAGTCAAATTGCCAATGAGCGCGTGAATGCTGTGGCTGACTACCTCAAAGAAGGTCAGCAAGTGCGTGTGAAAGTTTTGGAAACTGATGATCGCGGTCGTTTCAAGTTGTCGATGAAAGCTGCCGTTGAAGCGGTCGCGCCAGCAGCAGAAGCGGTTCCTGCGGCTGAAGCGGCACCTGAGGCTTAATCTATCTTCTCTCGATTGCATTGTCCTCTGGTGGGCAGGTGATCGGGTTTGGAAGTGGGTCTGAAAAGAAACCGTGCGCAGGAAGCTGTGCACGGTTTTTTTTATGAGAATTTGTTTGAGATGAGGGTGCGGCATGCGAGCCATAGAGATTAGTGAGTTTGGTGGGCCAGAGGTGTTGCGATTGTGCGAGCGCTCAATGCCTGTGCCAGGTGTTGGCGAGGTGTTGATTAAGGTGGCTGCTGCTGGTGTGAATCGTCCTGACGTTTTGCAGCGTATGGGGCATTATCCAGTGCCGGAAGGTGCTTCGGATTTGCCTGGTTTGGAGGTTGCGGGCCATATTGTGTCGGGTGATTTGGCTGGGTCTTCGTTGCTTGTTGGTGATGCGGTCTGCGCCTTGGTTCAAGGTGGTGGGTATGCTGAGTATTGCATCGTACCTGTGCAGCAATGTTTGCCGGTGCCAAGCGGATTGAGTTTGGTGGAGGCTGCTTCACTCCCTGAAACTTGCTTCACTGTTTGGTCTAATGTCTTTGATCGTGCTGCGCTTAAGAAGGGGGAATCGATTTTGATTCACGGCGGCACTTCTGGTATTGGTGTGACTGCGATTCAATTGGCTAAGGCGTTTGGTGCGCGCGTTTTTACGACCGTGGGATCAGATGAGAAGTGCACGGCTGCAGCACAACTTGGAGCGGATGTGGTCATCAACTATTGCACTGAAAGT
>CALKVB010000591.1 GCA_937996605.1 uncultured Oxalobacteraceae bacterium
CTCGCGACAACCGCTGTGTGTTGCGCTCATGGATATCGATCACTTCAAGAAAATTAACGATAAACACGGACATCTTTTGGGTGACCATGTCCTACGTGAAATTGCAGCCATTTCGAAACGCTCTTTGCGTGAAAGTGATGTGATCTGCCGTTGGGGCGGCGAAGAATTTTTGCTGTTACTCAAGAACTGCTCACTCGAAAAAGCGACCTCGATCGCCGAAAATTTACGTGCCACAATAGCCGGCAATGACTTTTCACGCACCACCGATTTAGCCAAAGGAAAACTCTCACTAACCGTAAGTATGGGCGTTGCTGAATATAAGTCGAATGAATCTGAGGATAGTATGTTCGAACGTGCCGACGTCGCACTTTATCAAGCCAAGGAGAACGGACGTAATAGCGTCTACTTCTCCGAATAAATTTCTAGTTTGATTTGAGTCGGTTCGCAACTTCTTTTGTGGGATCAATAAACGCTTGATATAAGCTTGCCGCATGTTGATTCCAGATCTTTAGATCCGTCAATTGTTTTTCCACTGTCGCAAAGTCACCCCGTTTGATTGGTCCCGTTAATGCATCCTCCGTGCTGGTGTTGAAAACATTGTCCAATGTTTTTTTCGCCAAGGGCTGTGCCAGTGCTAACGCCATTTCCGGTGAGAGACCAGCAGCTTGATAGGTTTTCAAAGCAACATCAATCAATGCGACCAAATAATTACTCGCGAACACCGAAGCCGCGTGGTACCGCAATTTATGTTCTGCATCGAGCATAAAAATGCGTGCCCCGATTGCTTCGAATGCAGGAATAAGAATCGCCAAGGCTTCTGCATCCCCTTCTACCCCACAATAGGTGTCGGCAAAGTCAGAGACAAGCACTTCGGGAGAGGCAAAGCTTCGTACAGGATGAATCGAAGCGACATGATGTCCGGCATCACGTAGTGATTGCAAGATCGCAGAAGACTTCGAGCCACTGCAATGAAAGACAATGCTACGAGGCTTAAAATGCTCTAGCTCCAACAACTGGTTCGAAACGTTTGAGATATCATCGTCGGCCACGGTGAGCATACAGATCTCGGCTCGCTCTAAGTCAAGAAGATTACATGCTGCCTTTCCAGCGCCGATAAAATCAACCGCCTGCTGCGCAGTAAGAGCGGAGCGTGCATACACTGAAGCAATCTGAAATTGACCTCTGCTGCTGAAAAGCCGAGCCAATGTCTGTCCAACGCGCCCAGCACCAATAATGTTGAGAGTCAACATAGCGAACTAAGTCAATGAAAAGCACATTTTACGATGCTTCTGAAGCAATTCGCAGCAATCTCAGTAAATTGTTGATTATCGAGATTCCTTGATAATGCGTCCAGAACTACGTTGAATCGGACGCGCGTTCATAGGATAAAGCCGACTAAAAATCGCGAGTTGATCGGCCGACATCTCCATCGGCTGCTTGAGCACCAACCAGAGTACTCCTTCGCTACAAGGTGGCGTGGTTAAGGAACCCATATAGGTATAGTAATCACGTTTGGCTGGCAGTAATTTGGAAAGGTCAATATTACTTAGTGCCTTTACCGGATCATTTTTTTCTAATGGTAAATTGTTCCAAACAAGTTGAATAATCTCTTGTGCTTGCCCAGCCTCCAAGAGCACAGCCACAACAGCAAGCTTGCCTTCACGATCTTTATGAACGAGATGGGCTACCATATCAAAGCCTTTACCGTTGATGCGCTCCTCCGATGGTCGATGGAAATGGAATTGCATCAATTCATAGCTTTTGCCAGACACATTAATATAGTTACCCGAGCTCAAATTCACTTGAATCGTGTGCCCATTGTCGATTACCGTGAATTGCACTGGCTTGTAATCAAAATTAATACTGTCGAGCTCAACTTTTATGCCATCACGAATATCAATAGGTGACTGCCGCTCACCGAGGTCACACTTCGTATTTGTAGAATTCATTTTTCCCCAATTTAAGGGACCAGACTCTCCCTCGTAGCTCCAGTGGGCTACCTCATGAGCAACTTCGGCTTTCTTGTTTTTTGCCGTAGTTTCGACGCTTCGTGGAGCTAAAGAGTAAGGGCGAACAAGCGGTGGCGCCCCTATTACACGTCCTTTGGTTTCTTTTTCTTTTCGAATCACCGCTAACTTCTCAGCAATCTTCGCAGCAAGCTCATCCGCTGCGGCCGCTTCTTTCAAACGAGCGGCCTCCGCTGCTTTACTATCCTTAGACTCTTTGCTTTCTTTGACGTCTTTCAAAGCCTTACTGTCTTTCAGATCTTTTAGGTCCTTTGAGGATTTGGGCTCCTCTTTTGCTGGAGCGTCTTCTTTGACAGCAACATTTTTGATCGGTTTAGTTGGAGGATCATTCGCGAACGCTGCAGATCCAGTGAATAGTAAAGCAAGTAAATAAATTGGCGCACGCATAGTCATAGCCTCAAAGGGTGATATGTGCTTTACGGCAATTTTAACGAAAAACTTGAACGCTTACGTCCGTTCTTTTCGCGCTTCCAGTTTTGTCCAAATGACCAATTTTTGTTCATCTGTGGCACGACTCCAGATCGCGATTTCGTCCAAACTACGCCAACAACCCTGACAGAGCTTAGTCACGTTATCGATTTTGCAGACTTTGGTACAGGGTGAAAGCACCATGCCTGTATCTGTACAGATTTTGTTTTGCATCATAGCGTCGCCAACTTTCCCAATGACTTAGCGTAACGCACGGCACCTTCGCCAGCAAGGTAGCCTGTCGCAAAGCATGCGCTCAGCAAATAGCCACCTGTAGGCGCTTCCCAATCTAGCATCTCACCAGCGCAGAAAATTCCTGGGAACTTCTTCAGCATCAAATCTTCATTTAGGGACTCAAAGCTGACCCCACCTGCACTGCTAATCGCCTCATCGATAGGTCGTGGAGAGATGATCTTCAATGGAAGATTTTTAATTGCAGTAGCCAAGCTCGGTAAATCTTGTATAACTCCTTTTGGCAAACTCTCCTGTATCAGACCATTATGCACCGGGTGTAGTCCAAGCTTACTTCGCAGATGACTTGAAAGCGATCGAGCGCCGCGTGGAATTGCTAATTCTCGTAGAACCCGGCCTTCATCTTTGTCAGGCAAAAGATCCAAATATACGGTTGCACTTCCATCGCGCAATATCAAATCTCGAATATACGAAGACATGGCATATACCAAACTGCCCTCGATACCGGTTTCACTGATCACAAATTGTCCGGTTCGGCTTTGGACTTTTCCTTGAGTGTCAGTCAAGCTGATACCAACTTTCTTCAAAGGAGAGCCAGCAAACTTTTGTTTAAAGTGCGCACTCCACTCCAGATTGAAGCCGCAGTTACTCGGTACGAATTCTTTTAATTGCAATCCTTGTTGTTGAAATTGCCAACACCATTTAGCATCTGAACCGAGCCGCGGCCAACTTGCACCGCCCATAGCGAATATCACAATCTCAGCGTGAACATCAATTTCACCATCTGCCGTCTGAAAATGATGTCCATTTTCCCGAAATCCTAACCACTTATGGCGCATATGAAAGCGCACTCCAGCCTCGCGCAAACGATGTAACCATGCACGTAACAAAGGTGCCGCTTTCATATCAACAGGGAAAACCCGGCCAGAACTACCGATAAAGGTTTCAATTCCTAAAATAGATGCCCATTCACGAATATGCTGCGGCGTAAACCCGTGTAGTGCTCGTTCTAGATTTTGTTGGCGATTAAAATAACGTTGCTGGAATTGAGGAAACTCTTCCGCATGAGTTAAATTCATACCGCCTTTCCCTGCGAGTAGAAATTTTCTACCTGCAGAGGGCATGGCATCATAGACTTCTACCTGAAGGTCAGCATGCACGAGGCGCTCAGCCGCCATGAGACCAGCTGGCCCAGCACCGATAACGATTGCTCGCGGCTTGGATGACCTTGGTTTGTCCATCATTTCATTGAAGATATTGAAATCAATCAGGTGGCGAATTATAGCTTAATGCGCTCACACGATCCGTGACGCAGACTTTGCTTTGCCGCTCCGGAAAAGCAAAAGCCCCAAGTTCGGTTGGAACTTGGGGCTATGCGGAATAAGAGCCTGACGATGACCTACTTTCACACTGGTT
>CALKVB010000592.1 GCA_937996605.1 uncultured Oxalobacteraceae bacterium
GATCTACACAGGCGAAGACACTCTTTCCCTACACGACGCTCTTCCGATCTACTTGGCGTCAACCGCATTACTCAAACTATGTTCAAAATTGGTCGTCAGCACTGGCGACTTGTTTTGTTTCGCCCATTGCATGATATAGCGGTGTTGATCCAAAGGGCGCCAAGCGGCCATCAAATCACAAAATTGTTGCTGCAGGTTTTTATCAAGCGAAACGCTTTTCTTTTTACTTCTGCTTGCATTCAAACGAAGATCGAGAATGTCGTAGAACTCAGTAAGTGAAATTCCTGATGGCAGTTGTCCAGAAAAATTTTTCAAATGCTGCTTCGCTAGCTGAGTCAATAAGGCATCCCAAGAATTTTGTTCTGACTTAGCATGATAACGATTGATACCATTGCCGATTAACAGCGCTAACCGCGACTGCTGCTGGCGCAGAAGTTCAGGAAGTAACATCAACGCAAGATCTTCCAAATGAAACTGATCGCCACTAAAAACAACATCCCAGCGAAAATCAATTGCACTGTTTTCGACGGCAAAAAATTAGCGACTCGACGACCCAACAACACGCCTGAAACTGAAGCCGTAGCAAACAACACAGAGAACATTAGTGGTAATTGTGCGCCATGCAGCAGCGCAGAAGCAACCGCGACCGAACCAACAAGGCTAATCACCATGAGTGAAGTCGCTGCCGCACTTTGCATACTTAAATTCGTAAAATGCCGCAATAAAGGTACGATAATAAAACCGCCACCAACGCCTAACATTCCGGTAGCGAAGCCTGCACAAGAACCAATCACACTAATTACTGCGGCCGTCTTCAAATTCCAATCAAAGCGCCCAGTTGAGCTATTTACTAGAGCAATCGCCGCTTGATTGATCATCTCATCAGGTGACAACACCACTTGGCGCACCAATCGAAATACAACAATCATCAACACCAAGGAAAATGCTGCCATTAATGCGGTCTGGGACATATCTTTTGCAACCCATACGCCAAACGAGGTCATCGGTGCCCCGACGATTGCCATCAAAGTCGCCGCCTTATAGCGGACCTGGCGTCGACGCAAGCCATCAATCGCACCGATCAAGGCCCCAAAGCTGACTGCTAGCAAAGCGACAGGCATCGCTTGCTGCATTGTCCATCCTTGCGAATACACGAGTGCCGGTACCGCCAGCATGCCTCCACCCGCTCCGGTGAGACCCATGATCAAACCCACCGCCACACCGATCACGGCAGCGATTGATCCTGCGATCAAAGCGCTCATTCAGCACACCAAATCAAATGAGAAGACAATTGAAAAGAAAACATGAGGAGTTACCAGACAAAGATGATCGCTGAAACAGGGCTTGTTGCACAGCTTCACAAAAAAACTCGGAGGATGTGAGATTTCGCAAGTCTAACAAGGAATACTTCTTGCGTTCATTTTATGGTTTGCTATTATGCAAGTCAATCTTATCTTCCCATATCGATACGCTATATGCTGCCACATATTCAAAGTTTTTTTGACCCAGTTACGTGCACCGCAAGCCATCTCGTCTTCGACCATGAAGGTGGCCGCGCGGCGATCATCGACCCTGTACTTGATTACGATCCTAAGTCCGGTAGAACCAAAACCAAATCGGTAGATGTTCTAATCAATGCACTGCAGGAGAAAAAATTAAATCTCGATTGGATCATTGAAACCCATGCCCATGCCGATCATATTTCGGGCGCGCATTATTTGCGCGAAAAAATGGGCGGAAAAGTCGCGATTGGTGCGCACATTAATCAAGTACAACAGGTCTTTAAAAAACTATTTAATCTTGAGCCCGAATTCGCCGTTAATGGCAGTCAATTCGACTATCTTTTTCGAGAAGACGAAGAATTTGCCATTGGTGAATTGAAAGCAAAAGCCTTGTACGTGCCAGGGCATACCCCTGCT
>CALKVB010000593.1 GCA_937996605.1 uncultured Oxalobacteraceae bacterium
AATAGATGCGGACAAAGAAACCATGATTCTTCAAAAGAGTAACAAGCCCAAAGGCTTGGCCATCGTCAATATTATTTTTGTGCAGCGGTGACGACAATTTCAAGCAACCAATCTGGGTTCGCCAACGCTGCTTGTACGGTCGCACGTGGTGGTGTATTCCCTTGCGGAACCCAAGCATCCCACGCTTGATTCATTCCAGCCATGTTTGCCATGTCAGTGATAAAAATTTGGCACATCAAGATACGCGTCTTGTCACTTCCTGCTTCTTCTAACAGACGATCGATTTGCGCTAGAACATTTTGCGTTTGTCCGACGATATCTTGCGACGGATCCTCGGGTACTTGCCCAGCGAGATAAACGACTTTATTGAAAATAGCGTATTCGGATAAACGCGGACCTACATGAAAACGTTGCATACAAAACTCACCTAAAAAACTCACTTAGAAAACTCAAGAAGCCAAAAAAAGAACAATTCAAACCTAAATTCACTCAACGACGACAGCTAACGCTAAGCAAGGAAAAACTCTTTAGCGATGGCAATTTGATCTGCGTGCACAAACGTTGGCGCATGCCCTACTCCAGGAATCTCAATTGACTTCGCTTTCGGGCCACGGCTCTGCATATCGAGCACGGCGTCTGCTGTCAGCAGGTCAGATGTTGCGCCGCGTACCACAAGGGTTTCTGCTTGAATGGCATCATACATCGCCGACAGCATTGCCTGTCCCATGCTTGCCACTTCTTTGGTTGTGGCTTTGACCGGGATGGCAAGTTTCAAATCATAATGACGAATCCATTTTCCATCCGCATTTTGTTTCAGCACATCACGCGCCAACTTCTCCCACTGCGCATCACTATGCTCACCAAATGAAGCTGAAATTTCACGAATAAATTTCACTGCGTCTTCAAAATGATCGAAACGCAGATCCTCACCGATGTACTGCCCGATTCTTTGTAAGGCCTCAAAATTCAAACTGGGACCGACATCGTTCAACAGTAGTTTTCGAATCGGACTCTCTTTCATAGAAGCCAAACCGATCCCAATCAGGCCACCCATAGATGTGCCAAACCAATCCACAGTCGTTGCGTTTAAGCGCGCCAGCAAAGTGACCATATCACTCACATATTGTGGAATTTGATATGACTGAGGATTCGCCAGCCAATCTGAACGCCCACGCCCGACCACGTCTGGACAAATCACGCGATAATCATGTTCCATCGCTTGGGCTAGAACATCAAAATCATCACTAACGCGCGTCACGCCATGCACGCAAACTAAGACTTTAGAATTGCTAGGATCACCCCATTCCTTATAGGCCATTTTATGCAATCCTGCAGGTGATAAACACTGCACGGTCTTGATTTGTACTGGCATAGCGAATTACTCTCAAAATAGTCTGCAATACACACCATTTTAACGAGTGTTTGACATAAAATCGTCAATGATTTGAATTTTCTTCGCACTTATTACCTCAAACTGTTTTCAATTAAGGAAAAAAAGTATGTCAGCACGTAATTTAGAGGGAAAAACCGCCTTAGTGACGGGTTCCACTTCAGGGATTGGACTTGGTATCGCTCGCTCATTAGCTGCCGCGGGTGCCAATATCGTCTTCAACGGCTTCGGCGATGCGGCTGAAATCGCGGCAGTGCGCCAGCAAGTCGAAAAGGAATTCGCAGTAAAGACCAGTTATAGCGGCGCAGATATGAGCAAGGCAGCCGAGATTGAGGCGATGATGCAACAAGCAGCCAGCGAATTTGGGGGTATCGATATTTTGGTTAACAATGCAGGCATTCAATATGTCGCGAGCATTGAAGACTTTCCAGTAGAAAAATGGGATGCGATTATCGCGATTAACCTGACCTCCGCCTTTCATACGACACGTCTAGCGCTCCCTTACATGCGCCAGAAAAATTGGGGACGTATTATTAATTTGGCGTCAGTGCATGGACTGGTTGCTTCAGCACAGAAGTCTGCTTATGTCGCTGCGAAACACGGCCTCGTCGGCTTGACTAAAACGACCGCGCTGGAAACTGCGACGACTGGCGTTACCTGTAATGCGATTTGCCCAGGCTTTGTATTGACACCATTAGTACAAAAACAAGTCGATGATCGTGCAGTGCGCGATGGCATCAGCAATGAAGAAGCCAAGGTTTCCCTGCTCTCCGAAAAACAACCTTCTCGCGAGTTCGTCACGCCTGATCAGCTCGGCGCATTGGCTGTATTCTTCTGTAGTGATGCAGCATCACAAATTCGTGGCGTCGCATGGAATATGGATGGCGGATGGGTGGCACAATAAACACTCGTTACACGACAAAAAAATGCCTGAACTGTTTACACAGTTCAGGCATTTTTACTGAATGAGCTTCGCGATTACTTAGCAATTAAGCTGCAGACACATCCAACTTCGCTTCTGTCTTCGCCAAAATCTCTTCTTTTGTCACGCCTGGAGCAAGTTCGATCAATTTCAGACCATCGGCGGTAATATCCATCACACCTAAGTCAGTGATGATACGATCAACCACTCCCACGCCAGTCAGCGGCAGATTGCACTCTTTCAAAATCTTATGTGCATCACCTTTAGCAACGTGCTCCATCAAGACAACGACACGGCCAACGCCCGCCACCAAATCCATTGCACCGCCCATACCTTTGACCATTTTTCCTGGAATCATCCAGTTGGCCAAATCGCCTTTTTCTGAGACTTGCATTGCACCCAAAATTGCAACGTTGATTTTCCCACCGCGTATCATCGCGAATGAATCAGCAGAGCTGAATATGGATGAACCGGCCAAAGTTGTTACCGTTTGCTTGCCTGCATTGATGAGATCAGCATCAACCTGATCTTCTGTCGGGAAAGGCCCAATGCCGAGCAAACCGTTTTCAGATTGCAACCATACTTCCATATGATCTGGTACGTGGTTTGCCACCAAGGTCGGCAAACCAATACCCAAATTCACGTAAAAACCGTCTTGCAATTCTTGCGCTGCGCGTGCAGCCATTTCGTCACGATTCCATGCCATGATGATGTCCTCTAATTTTGTAAAGTGATTGATCGCTTAAATACGCATCGTAAGTTCAAAATATGCTTGAAGATGTAATTAAGCTGGTGTCGTTGTGCGTTGCTCAATGCGTTTTTCAGGATTCGCATTAACGATGATGCGGTGTACATAGATACCTGGCGTATGTACTTGATCCGGATCGATTTCACCAATTTCAACCAATTGCTCAACTTCAACCACGGTGATCTTGCCCGCCATCGCCACATTCGGATTAAAGTTGCGCGCAGTTTTACGATACACCAAGTTACCTGCTTTATCTGCCTTATAGGCCTTCACCAATGAGACGTCGGCGACTAAAGAACGCTCCATCACATATTTTTCGCCATCGAATTCACGAACCTCTTTACCTTCCGCAACGATCGTGCCTACACCTGTTTTCGTGAAGAATGCAGGAATACCAGCACCGCCAGCACGCAATTTTTCTGCCAAAGTACCTTGAGGTGTGAATTCCAACTCCAACTCACCGGCCAAGTATTGACGTTCAAATTCTTTATTTTCACCAACGTAAGAAGAAATCATTTTCTTGATTTGGCGTGTATGCAACAACTGGCCGAGACCAAAACCGTCAACACCGGCATTGTTCGAAATCGCGGTTAATTCTTTCTTGCCACTGTCGCGCAGTGCGGCGATCAGGGCTTCAGGAATCCCACACAAACCAAAACCGCCGACGGCGATTGTTTGTCCATCTTGAACGATGTCTGCTAATGCGGATGCGGCATCTGGATAGAGCTTATTCATACGTCTCCCTCTAGTGAATGAATGGAAAATAAGTAGTGCAAAAAAATGGAAAGCAAAACAATTTTATATCTCGAACGAACTAGCATAGAACTGCTAGAGCATGAACGCAATACCGTAGAACTACTAGTCCCCCGATTACAAAACTAAATCTCACCCATGTCTTCAAAGCAGACTCGCCAAGCG
>CALKVB010000594.1 GCA_937996605.1 uncultured Oxalobacteraceae bacterium
CAACGTAAGTGCGACCAAATCGTCACAAAAGCGCGCGCACCATCTATCAAGTTTCCTGCTTGATCGCGGCAATGCAGGCGAGCCAAGGCTTGTGCACGTGTTAGATCGGCCCCCAAAGCTTCTTGTTCACATTGACTAGCATCAACCCAGTTCATATGTTCGCCGCCGCGCCAAGCCTGATAGAGAGCAATTTCTTTTGAGCAGATGGGACAGGAACCATCGTAATAGACGGTGCATTTTTGTATTGTTACTGGCTTACTTTTCATTCTACTTTCCATTTTGTGTTTTTATTAATTTGACGATATAGCTTTGATTGTATTGGCTTTGAACCGGCAAGAAAATATTTTATGTGTTAAATTTCGGTTCGTAAGTGGTTCATTGAAGACTCGCTTTTTATTTTTATTGTTAAATTAAACAAAATGAGGTGGCAAATGTCTCAGGTTCAAATACCAGATTTAGGTGGAAATTCTCCACAAAATACCCGTTATCGTAGCGGTGCAGCAGCGCGCTTATCTGGCGTTCCTGTCGAAACCTTACGGGTCTGGGAACGACGATATGGCGTGACAAATCCGGTTCGTAGTGATCAAGGGCAACGCCAATACTCGTTTGAGGACGTACGACGTTTAGGCTTGATCAAGCAATTGGTGGATGCCGGAAACGCGATCGGTGCTGTTGCAAAACTCAGCTTAGATGAATTGTTGAACATGCAGCATGCGGCGGCAGGTACGGGCCCGCAGGCAAGTTATGCTGGGGCGATGGAACAAAAAATGTTAAGAATTGCATTGGTTGGTGCGCATTTGCGTCATGCATTGATCAATCATCGAGATGAGCAGAGTTTTCTCAATTTGGTACAAACCGCAAGCAATTTACATCAAGCTCCAGCGCAACTTAAAGATGTGAACGTCGATGTCTTGGTGGTTGAAATTGGCGAGATTGCCGAGCCCGAAGAACAATTACAGTTGATACGTGAAGCTCAACAAGCATGTAGTGCTCGCGCTGTTCTGGTGTTGTATCGTTTCGCTTCCAGTGATGCGATTCGACGCTTACGATTGGCAGGCAATCAAGTGGCACGTATACCGGGAGAAGTGGGGGAGGTAGAGCCCTTATGCCGTGTCGCTCTGGCACGCGCACAGATTCATCTGCAAACTAAGCAGAAACGCGTCATAGCACCTACCCGCAGCCGAAATTCTTCCAATAGCAGAGTGGTGCCGGGTCGAGCCATCAACGACGATGCACTGCAGGTGATTGCTCGTTCGGCTACTTCGATCCATTGTGAATGTCCACGGCATTTGGTGGATTTGCTTCAAATGTTAGTGAGTTTCGAACAGTACAGCGCACAGTGTGAAAGTCGCAATGCCGATGATGCTGAATTGCATCGAGATCTGCATTTCACTGCCGCCCACGCACGTTCAGCATTAGAGCAGGCATTGCTGCGAGTTGCTCAAGCAGAAGGCATTAGTCTTGCTGCCTAAGTGCGATGAAGATGCGAAAGAAGTCGGATTTGCCGAGCAAAATTTGTACCAGATGCGGCCTGCCGTTTTCTTGGCGAAAAAAGTGGAGACTCAATTGGGAGCAGGTGAAATACTGTTCTGAACGTTGTCAACGTGGCGGCGCATCTGCCTAGCATCCTAATTAAATTGTGGGATATTCAATTTTATGATTACCATCAAGAAAGCAGAGCAATTGCGCTTAGTCTTGGGTGACCAGTTAAATCTTCAGCATAGTTGGTTCACGCAAGTGGATGAGACGGTGGTCTATGTCATGATGGAAGTGCGTCAGGAGACCGATTACGTGCTCCATCATGCGCAAAAAATCATTGCCATCTTCGCCGCGATGCGTGCTTTTGCGCACGAACTCGAACAAGCTGGGCATCGAGTGCACTATTTGAAAATCGATGATGGCCAAAATCGGCATGCTATTCCAGCCAATTTACACATGTTGGCCCAAGCTTATGGTGCGAAAAAATTTGCCTATCAAGCACCAGATGAGTGGCGATTGGACCTGCAGTTATCGGAGATGGCATCGAACCCACAACTGCCGGGTGTGATGGTCGATACTGAGCACTTCTACACCTCGCGCGAAGAAGTTGCTGTGTTTTTTAGCCAGCGAAAACAATGGTTGATGGAAGCTTTTTATCGTTCCATGCGTGTCCAACATCGAATCTTGGTCGAGGAAAAAAATCAACCGGTAGGTGGCGCGTGGAATTTTGATCACGACAATCGGAAATCGTGGCCAGGCTTGCCATGGGAGCCTGCTGATGATCGGCCACGTTATGATCATTCGACGCTGTGGGCGAGTATTGCGAGAGCTGGTGTGAAGAGTTTCGGTGAAGCCCACGCGGAACAATTTAGATGGCCATTGCACCGTGCGGATGCTTTACAGCAGCTACAGCATTTTATTCAACACGCGCTACCGCATTTTGGTGAATTTCAGGACGCCATGAGTAGCAATGCCTGGCGTTTGTTTCATTCTATGCTGTCGTTCGCCTTGAATGTGAAGATGTTGTCGCCGCGCGAGGTGATTGATGCTGTGTTAGATGTGTATCGCGAACGCCAACTGCCTTTGGCGTCGGTTGAAGGGTTTATCCGACAAATTATTGGATGGCGAGAATACGTTCGCGGCGTATATTGGCATCGTATGCCCAAGTATGAGGAGTCGAACTACTTTAACCACAAACATGCGCTACCTGAGTGGTTTTGGAACGGAGAAACCAAGATGCGCTGCGTAGCGACAGCGATCACACAATCATTGCAGCAAGCGCATGCGCATCATATTCAACGCCTGATGGTGATTGGTAATTTTGCCTTGCTTGCTGGACTCGATCCTAAACCGGTGCACCAATGGTATTTAGGGATCTACATAGACGCCTTCGAATGGGTTGAGTTACCGAATACGATAGGGATGAGCCAGTTTGCCGATGGCGGTCATTTGGCGACTAAGCCTTATGTATCGAGTGCTGCTTATATCGATCGTATGAGCGATTACTGCAAAAGCTGCTATTACAATAAAAAATTGCGGGTTGGTGAGCAAGCCTGTCCCTTCAATTCTTTGTATTGGGATTTTCATCATCGCCATGAGCGTTTGCTGGGGAAGAATCCTCGTCTAGGTATCGTTTATAAGCAGTTGCGTCAAATGAAGGAAACGGATTTAAACGCACTGCAAGAACGCGCACAGTATATTCAATTGCATTTGCATCAAATCTAGGAGGGCATGATGAACCCGCGTCTGAACCCCAAGAAATTATTGCTGTCAAAATGGACTGCAGTCAAGGTAGAAAATAAACAGAAACATTTTTTGGTGAGCAAAGTAATCGAACCTATACAAGAGCATATGCCGATTGTAGATATTGAAATTGAAGCAGTGTATAGCAAGGAAAAACGTATCATTCCGTGGCGCCAATTGCAGGACAGTACCGTTTGGAAGCAGGGATGGCAGTAGTGAAGAAATCGTCTAGGAATATTAAACGGATTTGCAAGGAGACCAGGATATGCACAGTTTAATTCAAGGCTATAAGGCATGCGTGATCGGTGCGTCAGGAGGAATTGGCAGTGCGATAGTAGAACAATTGTCGAGCGATCCTGCTTGTGCGAAGGTCGTCTGTTTGCACCGAAATTCTATGCCTGCAATTGATATTGGGGACGAACAATCGGTCGCACATTGCGCTGCGCAGCTACGAGCGATGGGGCCTTTTCAAATGATCATCGTTGCCAGTGGCGTTTTACATACTTCTGAATTTATGCCTGAAAAAAAATTGGGAGATCTCAATTTACAGCAAATGCAGCAAACCTTTTTAGTCAATACATTTGGCCCCGCATTGGTACTGCGGTATTTTGCGAGCTTACTGGATAAAGAGCGAAGCCTATTTGCTTTTCTCTCGGCGAAGGTCGGCAGTATTGGCGATAATCGTCTCGGAGGTTGGTATAGTTATCGCGCTTCGAAGGCAGCGTTGAATATGTTGGTAAAGACGGCATCCATCGAATTAAAGCGCAGCCATCCACAGGCCGTTTTGGCTGCAGTTCACCCCGGTACAGTAGACTCGAAACTGTCGCAACCATTTGCCAAAAAAAGTACTGGTGCGCCAATAGGGCGCCCAGCTGTCATCGCTGCGCAGGAAATTCTCAATGTGTTGGATAGCCTGAGATCCGATGATTCCGGTTCATTTGTTGCATATAATGGCGAACGCTTGCCTTGGTAAGCCTTGCTTTTACTTTGGAAGAATCTTTAGAGAAAGACTGAATGTGCCAACCCAGACGATGAATTTTTGCCGCAAAATTTTTTTGCTGGTGCTTTGTAGTAGCTTATTTGGCTGTGCGGCGATCGATCCTCAGCATGTGCTCACGCGACAATTTGGAAATTCAGCGCCAGCGGATGGTCGCCCTTTGTCACCTGAAATCAAACAAGAAGCTTATGATTTTGTATGGAACCGTGTGAATGAAGCCTATGTCGATCCTCAGTTTAACGGAGTCGATTGGACGCATATGGGGCAACTGCATTATCCGCGAATTATGAGTGCGCCGAATGACGCTTTATTTTGGCGTAATCTTGACGAGATGGTGGCTGAACTTGGTGACGCCCATACTCGAGTGCTGTCAGCAAAACAGTATGCCAATGATAAAGAACGTCAAAGTTTGACACTTGGCTTGAACCTGAGCCAAACCAATGAAGGCATATTGGTCTTCGGTGTGGCCAAAGATTCTGCTGCTGATCAAGTAAAAATTGTCGCTGGGGACAAAATTTTGGAGATTGATGGTGTCGAGGCGCAGCACTGGTGGCAACAACAACTCCAAAAGGCACGTAAAAATTCGACAGAGCGCGCACGTGAAAAATCGGTACGTAGATTGCTTAATGGTGGTGATCCAGAACGGGCCGAGCACACTGCGCC
>CALKVB010000595.1 GCA_937996605.1 uncultured Oxalobacteraceae bacterium
AGGTGGTGCATAGCGCGATCTCAAGAAATAGATATCCGATGCTAGCCCCTGATATCGTTATTTGCAATGAAAAGAAAATACGGTACTGCTTTGAGATGCTTGAGAGCTTGGGAAATAATATCGCTCTTTGTATTTCTACACAGGGAGAAATGCAGTGAGGCGAAAGATAGGTTGGTCGCCTGATAGCTTGTATAAAGAGAGCTTGAAGAAAAGTTGAAAAGGGCGTAGAGAACAAAAAATAGAAAACATAAAAAGACAGGCGATCCCGCCTAGGGACCGCCGAAACGAGAATTGCCTAGATTACTTCAAATCAAACCTATCGGCATTCATTACTTTGACCCAAGCAGCGACAAAGTCGGACACAAATTTTTTCTGTGCATCGTTGGTGGCATAGACTTCTGCCAAGGCGCGCAATTGTGAATTTGAGCCAAATACTAAGTCGACGCTTGTGCCAATCCATTTGACTTCGCCAGTGTTACGATCCCGCCCTTCGAGTACACCCGCTTGCGTTGCGGACTTCTTCCATTGCGTACGCATATCGAGCAAATTAATAAAGAAATCATTGCTCAATATTCCAGGTCGTTTTGTGAACACGCCATATGCTGTTTTATCTGTATTCGCGTTTAAGCTGCGCAAACCGCCGATCAATACGGTCACTTCTGGCGCACTTAAATTTAAGAGCTGAGCCTTATCGATCAATAGTTCCGCTGCATGATTTTCTAAGCCCACGCGCACATAGTTACGGAAGCCGTCGGCAACCGGCTCTAGTACAGCAAATGATTCGACATCAGTTTGTTCTTGAGTGGCATCCATACGACCTGCATGGAAGGGGACTTCGATGTTGTGCCCACCTTGTAACGCAGCTGATTCAATCGCCGCACTACCAGCTAAGACGATCAGATCGGCGAGAGAAATTCTTTTGTTACTTTGTTGTCCTACGTTGAATTCGCTTTGGATTTTTTCCAGCGTAGCGAGCACTTGATGCAGTTCTCGTGGTTGATTGACTTCCCAATCGCGCTGTGGTGAAAGACGAATACGCGCACCGTTTGCACCGCCGCGTTTATCACTACCACGGAAGGTCGATGCAGAAGCCCATGCTGTGTTAACGAGAGCTGAGATCGACAAACCCGAAGCGAGTATGCGTGCCTTTAAATCAGCGATGTCTTGCGCATCAACCAAGGCATGATTCACTGCAGGGATTGGATCTTGCCAAATCATCGTTTCATTTGGCACCAAAGGACCTAAATACCGCGCAACCGGTCCCATGTCGCGATGTGTGAGTTTGAACCAAGCACGCGCAAAGGCATCGGCAAATGCTGCAGGGTCTTGATGGAAACGGCGCGCGATTTTTTCGTAAGCAGGATCAAAGCGTAGCGATAAATCAGCGGTTGTCATCATTGGTGCATGTTTTTTGCTGGAGTCGTGTGCATCGGGAATCAGATGCTCAGGTTTGCAGTTTTTGGCTTTCCATTGCTTGGCTCCCGCAGGGCTCTGAGTCAGTTCCCATTCATAGCCGAACAACATATCGAAGTAACCGTTATCCCATTGTGTTGGATTTGGTTTCCATGCTCCTTCGATGCCGCTCGTCGTGGTATGTACACCTTTGCCTGAACCGAATTGATTAATCCAACCGAAACCTTGCGCTTCAATATCGGCTGCTTCTGGCTCTGGACCTACCAAACTTGGATCACCTGCACCGTGCGCTTTACCAAAGGTATGGCCGCCCGCAATCAATGCGACTGTTTCTTCATCATTCATCGCCATGCGTGCAAAGGTTTCACGTACATCGTGACCAGAAGCGACAGGGTCTGGATTTCCATCTGGTCCTTCCGGGTTCACATAAATCAAGCCCATCTGCACGGCTGCCAGCGGGTTTTCTAGTTGGCGCTCTCCTGTGTAGCGGCTATTTGCTTTGTCGCTAGTGGCTAGCCATTCGGTTTCGGCACCCCAATAGATATCTTCCTCTGGTTGCCAAATGTCCTCACGACCACCGGCGAAGCCAAAGGTTTTAAAGCCCATCGATTCGAGCGCAACATTACCCGCCAGAATAAACAAATCTGCCCATGAAATTTTGCGACCATATTTTTGTTTGATCGGCCACAGCAAACGACGCGCTTTGTCGAGATTGCCGTTATCGGGCCAGCTGTTCAGTGGAGCAAAACGCTGGTTGCCGGTATTGGCGCCGCCGCGGCCATCCTGCTTGCGGTATGAGCCCGCCAAGTGCCATGCGGTACGCACAAACATCCCAATGTAACTGCCATAGTCAGATGGCCACCATTCTTGGCTGCTGTTGATGAGTTCACGAAGATCTTGTTTCACCGCTTCTAAATCCAATGATTTGAATGCAGCTGCATAGTCAAAATCAGGATCCATCGGGTTGGTTTTTTTATCGTGTTGCGACAGGATGTCAAGATTGAGGGCATTCGGCCACCAATCAGAATTATTTGTGCTGGCTAAACTCGTTTGTCCACCATCTTTTTGGTGAAAAGGACAACCCGATGCAGCTTGCATATCATTTGTCATTTTTGAACTCCAAATTTACGTTCAATTGATTATTGTGAAGAACCGTTTATAAATTGATTACCCTACCAACATAGCTGTTTTAGGTCACAATCAAAAGTAGATTTTACGAATAAAAACAATCGAAAATGTCTATTTAAGAGGCGTAGGAAAATTAAAAATATTTAATTATAAAGCTCTGATTATTGCTAGCAACATAATTGGTACTCTATTATAATTAAAAAGTCAGACTAATCTTATAAGAAATGATTTAAATTTGTAAAGATTTCCAGACTACACATTAAGAAAAAGAATAAACTTAT
>CALKVB010000596.1 GCA_937996605.1 uncultured Oxalobacteraceae bacterium
CGGAAAGCGGGACATGAGCGACGTAAAGAAGGCAGTGCTTGCCTATTCGGGTGGGCTGGATACCTCGGTGATCCTGAAGTGGTTGCAGGATACCTACCAGTGCGAAGTGGTCACCTTCACGGCTGACCTGGGGCAGGGTGAGGAGCTGGAGCCGGCCCGGGCCAAGGCACTTCAGTTCGGTATCAAACCGGAGAACATCTTCATCGACGATCTGCGCGAAGAGTTTGTGCGCGATTTCGTGTTCCCGATGTTTCGCGCGAATACCGTCTACGAAGGGGAATATTTGCTTGGTACCTCAATCGCTCGTCCACTGATCGCAAAGCGCTTGATTGAAATCGCCAAGATGACGGGCGCGGATACGATTTCACACGGCGCGACAGGTAAAGGTAATGACCAAGTTCGTTTCGAATTGGGCGCTTATGCCTTGATGCCAAACGTGAAAGTGATCGCACCATGGCGTGAATGGGACTTATTGTCTCGCGAAAAACTATTGAAATATGCCGAAGATGCAGGCATTGCGATCGATATGAAACACAAAAATGGTGGTGCTCCGTATTCGATGGATGCCAATCTTTTGCATATTAGCTTTGAAGGTCGCCATCTCGAGAATCCAAGTGCGGAAGCCGAAGAGTCGATGTGGCGATGGACGGTCAGCCCAGAAGCTGCACCAGACACACCAGAATACTTAGATATTGAGTACGAAAAAGGCGATATCGTGGCATTGAACGGTGTGCGTATGTCGCCAGCCACAGTGCTTACTGAACTCAATCGCTTAGGTGGCAAACACGGTATTGGTCGCTTAGACCTAGTTGAAAATCGTTACGTTGGCATGAAGTCACGTGGATGTTACGAGACGCCTGGCGGCACCATTATGTTGCGTGCCCACCGCGCTATCGAATCGATTACTTTGGATCGTGAAGTCGCGCATTTGAAAGATGATTTGATGCCGCGTTACGCAAGTTTGATTTATAACGGTTACTGGTGGGCGCCAGAACGCGTTGCCTTGCAAACCTTGATCGATCACACGCAACAAAACGTGAACGGCTGGGTCCGCGTAAAACTGTACAAAGGCAATGTAATCACGGTGTCTCGCGACTCCAAGACCGACTCATTATTTGATATGAACATCGCGACTTTTGACGAAGACGGTGGCGCCTACAATCAAGCAGATGCAGGTGGCTTTATTAAGTTGAATGCACTGCGTATGCGTATTGCCGCGAACGCAAAAATCAAGCGTTCCTAAGTCCGACCAATGCAATAGATCATAGCCAGACGAGTGCATACTTCTCTGGCTATTTTTTTAATTTCTGAAAAACCATTCACGATCAAGCTCATGAGTACACAATTCGACCAAGTCAGCGTCATCAAAAAAGCCAATCTTTACTTCGATGGCAAATGCGTTTCTCATACTATTTTATTCGCAGATGGAAGTAAAAAAACCATCGGTGTGATATTCCCATCGACTCTCACCTTTAATACAGCCGCGGCCGAGATCATGGAGATCAATGCGGGCAAATGCCGGATCACGCTAGCAGGTGAAACTTCGAGCAAGGAATACGGCGCTGGGCAACAATTCTCTATCGCAGCCAACTCCCAATTTAAGATAGAGACGATTGAAACGCTGGACTATGTTTGTCATTTTATCGACTAAGCATCAAACGCTTAATTAGCAGCACCTTCAAGCAACGCCCTCACTTCGCTTAAGATCCATTTTTCTCTGCGATAGCAATCAAAGGAAAACCAGCGTCGTTCAAATAGCTAAGTGAGGCGGTCCGCAATTTCAACTCAAGGCTATTACTCCACTCCTGAAGTGGCATTCCCAAGCATTTCAACCTCGCTTCGTTTACTACCCATGCTTTTGCAAAACCAAGAGCTGCACGAGCATTATTTTGTTGAGACAAACTTTCAATGATTTCTGGTGACAAATAGTTTTTGGCAACATCCTGCCAAGCGAAGACTATCGGTTTGCTGAGCAAATCAACACCAATTGCTTTGCTCCTGCTTAAGGCAAGCAAAAGATAATCTTCATCGTAAGCGAACGACACAAAAAACGTCTGCCCACAACAATCTACTGTCGGCGCTTGTCCCTTGACGTCGCGAATGGCAATATCTGCGTCCGTACAGCAATGAATCGTCCGCAAAATTTCTTTAAGCAGGCGGCGCGATGTTGAACGCGCGGTGACTCGATCTAGATAGGTTTCATCCTTGGACAACAAAACACAACAACCGCCGCTTTCAACAGCAAGTAATGCCGCCGCGAGCTGTTGAGGGTAATGAAAAAGGATTTGCATCAACCACTTCTCGATACTATTTATTTTGCGCAGTCACCGACGTCGTAACTGAAGTTTTAACTGAAGTTTTAACTGAAGTTTCAACTGAGTTTGCAATCGAAGCAGGACATCCACGCCAACTAGAATCAGCAGGGATAAATTCTCCCTTCATGACTAAAGTGAGTGAGCCGAGTTTTGCATCGTCCCCGACTTGGGCACCATACAAAACGAAACTGCGCGGACCTAAGTAGACGCGTTTTCCAATGTTGACGTGATCAACTTTCATCACACGATCTTCAAACAAATGGGTTTGTGGGCAGGCCGCTGCGTTGATCTCGCTATAGTCTCCGATCGACACACAATCGAACTCGGTGATATCGGTCGTATCCATATAAACACCCTTACCGATCTTTGCACCCAGCAGATTAAAAGCCAACGGCAACCAAGGCGTACCTTTCAGATAACGCATAAAATTAGGTACGGTGATTCCTTCATATAAGTTGGTAATCGCCTCTGAAGACCATACAAACCAAGTCCACATGGGATGACTACTCTGCTTGTATTTAAAAATTAGAATCCACTTCAAAGCTGCCACAAATACAAAGCAGCCAGCGCCATATAAAAGTCCAGAGACAACCAAGTAGTAAAACACTTCCGCCCAGCGTTCTTCTGCCGCCAGAGGCATCAAATCGAGCACAATCACATAGCCAATGGCGATCACCAAAGCATGTGGGGCAATAATGCGGAAAGCTTCAATCAAACCACGAGCACACTTGCGCCACAAAGTCGGTTTGAAGGTTAAATTTTCAGCGAAGCCTTTCACTTCCTCACGAGCTGGCAATAACATTGCAGGTGAACCTATCCATGTGTCACCTGGCTTCATACTCACATTGCTCGGCGTACTTGTATGTACACCGATCAGTACATTTTCAGGAATTACCGTACCATCGGGAACATATGCACCATTACCGACAAAACTGCGTCGAGACACTGTCGTTGCCTGCACAGTCATCCATCCTTGATCAATTTCCTCATCCCCGAGCATGACCGCATCCGCGATAAAACATTCATCGCCCAGCGTCAACATATCCGGAACCACACCCAATGCCGTGGAGACCTCTGCGCCTTTACCCACTTTAGCGCCCAAAAGACGATACCAAAATGGTGAATAAATCGTTGCATACACACCGTGCAAAACGTTTAAACTCGATTCTTGAATTTGGTTGACGAACCATTTTCGGCAATAGGTATTGCTATGTACTGGGTAACTACCAGGTTGGAGTTTTCCTAAAAATGCCCACCGAATTCCTGCCGACAACAGAGCGGTGCACACGACCAATACTGCAGTAGCAGGGAATGCCAGAATAAAATAATCGATCAATTGCACTTCAACCCTAGCCTTTTGGATAAATCCCAATATCTCCATAGAATCAAAGAAATCAATCACCATAAAACTAGGAAAGACCGGGAGAAAAAACAAGGCCGTGACCAGCAGAGAGCCGAGCAAAAAGTAGACACCTTCGCCTAGCTTCCGTATTCCACTCACCGCAGTCCTTGGTTTACTTGGATCAAGTGCGAAAGCACCCACATCACGTGCTGGCGAGCCGCTCCAAATTCGACCCTGCGGAATAGATTGCGCCTCAATCAAAGCTGACTGCGCTTCGAGGTGCGCATACGCATCTAATCGAGTATTGCCTTCAAGTACAGAGTAAGAACCGACGTAAGCATTTCGGCCTAAGTGGATTTGGCCAACACGCATTTGACCATGTTCAATCCGAACATTCTCAAAGTTACAAGCATTGCCTATACTGACGCCATCTTCCAATTGCAGACAATCTGGAGCCCTCAGCGTCATAGACCCGACAAGTACATCCTCACCTAATTTTGCACCTAAAGCGCGTAACCACCAGTTGTAAAGCGAGGAGCCATTCAACATATAGATTGGCACTGCTTCCAAAACACGATCCACAAGCCACCATCGGAAATACGTCAATCCCCACATCGGATAAACGCCTGGCTTCAAACGCCCCAAAATCAGCCATTTCGCAGCGATAGCAAAGAAAAATTCCGCAACCGTCACACCCAGGAAAATGAGGATCGAAAAACCAATCGCTACTGGAATCGAGTCACTCGGTTCACCAGTGAAGAAATGGTAAGCAAAGAATGGCGCCAACCACTGAAGCATGCGTATCGCTACTAGGCATGGAATCATCACCGCCTGCGCGGCGCCGCAAATCCAACGCTTAAGGTCACTTGCATGCGCCCAAGTTGAATGCATAGCTTTCGAAAGCGTGACATCGATTGCCCCCGCATGCATTACTGCCGCAATTTTACCTAAAGAGCGCGATTGATAAATATCACTAATTTTAAAATACGCATAACGGGCGTCTTGACGCAGCGCTGACACCAAACGTGCCGCCATCAAGGAATGGCCGCCGAGATCATCAAAAAAATCAGCATCGCGTCTTAAACTTTGACCAGGAAACAATTTAGCAAGAGAGTCGAACAAAACTTGTTCCGCATCCGATTCTGGCGCGTCACTATCAGCCGACTTTTCTTGTATGGCGAGTGGTTTCGCCTTGAGCGTCTTTCGATCGATTTTACCTGAACTCAATCGAGGCATTTCTTCGAGAAACTCATATCGACTCGGCACCATATAAGCTGGTAACACTTGACTCAAAGCTTGGCGCAAACGATGAATACTATCGGCGACAGTTTCAGCTGATGCCGTCGTCTCGCGAACAATAAAAGCAATCAATTGATCAACGCCTTGCTCTTGTCGCAGAATTACCGCTACTGTACCGACACCTTCTTGCTTC
>CALKVB010000597.1 GCA_937996605.1 uncultured Oxalobacteraceae bacterium
ATTGGTGCTTTTATTCCTCAGCGCACGGTGGCTGGTGTTTTCGAGTTGCAAGGCTTGGTGTTGTTCGCGCTCTATGGGGCAGGAATCATTGGTGCCTTGGTGGTTGCATGGGTGCTGAAGCGTTTTACCGCGCATGGTCAAATTCGTACCTTGATGATGGAATTGCCAAGCTATCACTTGCCAACAGTGAGAAATATTCTTGTTGGTCTCAAACAGAGAGTGAAGATATTTTTGAGGCGAGTTGGCGGCATCATCATGCTCTTGACAATCGCTTTGTGGTTCTTGGCCAGTTTTCCAAGTGCGCCTGCAGGTGCTACCGGTTCTCCTATCGAGTACAGCATCGCTGGCTATATTGGAAAAGCTTTGGCGGTTGTGTTTGAACCTATTGGATTTAATTGGCAAATCAGCGTTGCCTTGGTGCCAGGCATGGCGGCGCGAGAAGTTGCTGTCAGTTCTCTAGGAACAGTTTATGCGTTATCTGCTACTGGAAGCGATACTGCTCAAGCGCTCTCACCACTCATTGCAAGCCAATGGAGCTTAGCGACAGCGTTATCTTTACTTGCTTGGTATGTGTTTGCACCTCAATGTATCTCCACCATTGCAACCGTAAAGCGTGAGACTGGCGGGTGGCGAATGCCAATTATTATGTTGAGCTATTTGTTTGCGCTCGCTTACTTAGCCTCATTTATCACGTATCGAATTGCGATCGCATGTGGACTTGGTTGAGACCTGCAATAACTAATTGATTAAATTATTCGGCGAATTGCAACGTGCCCCAGTTATTTCGAGATGGCCTTCCAAATGCCATCTTTTTCTCATCATCACCCTAAACCTGCAATGGTTGGCGCTGTGTGTTTGCTAGACTGCAAGAGTGCGGTGAGCAATACATAAACTCACAACACCTTTTCTAAGCTCAGTCTTTAATTGTCTAAGATTGTTGTCTCAAAAACGAATACAAGCCCTGTTGTGTTTGGTGACGCCTATTTATGTGGCAGGTAGTTTGTCATTGACTTTTAAATATTGAAAATCTATTATCATCGATCGATTCTGGACTGATCGAGGAAGATGCCATGGTCCGACCTACGTGAATAAGTGAAAATAAAATGTCTGCGCCAAATTTGCCAACTATCACCCCCTTAAGTTTTGAAGAAATTATTGTGCAGGCGCAAGCATCGAGTAATTTCAAGCCTTTGTGGAGTCGCTTGGTTAAAACGAAATTTTATGTTGCGGTTCATCCTAATTTATTGCCTGGAACAACGGATACAAGCAATTTCTGCGTTGTGCCGGAAGCTATCAATTCTTCGAGTGAATTAATTCGAGTCTCTGAGTTTAAAGACAAAATCGTACTTCAGGATGGTGCTGAAGTTGTGCGACTCTCTGGTGCAGAAATCATCCGACAAATGCCTGACGGCATAGGGATTTGCCTTTGCCTCGCGACCCGTACATTCGAAATTGCGACTGCCCGTGTTGCTTGGCTCAAGAAAAGTTTGGAGGCCTCGAAGGAGGCGCTTCTAAAGAAGAAAAATGCAGTTGCGACTACTTCACCTGCCACACCATCCGCTAATCCTATCGTAAGATCTGGCGATACTTTGCCGCCGATCAATGCGATCAGTATGCCCTTAGCAAGCAACGAACCTGAGGCAGTAAAAGCTTGGGACTTTAGAGTTTCGGCGATGCCTGTCGATGGTGTGGTAGAGCAAGATCAAGACGCAAATGTAAACCGTGTGCCGGCATTTAACTATCATTCACTTGAATTATTGCCAGAGCAGCCCGCTAAGAAAAACACCTCTTCATTTGACGCTAATTCAATTAAGACTCGGCATGTAACACATCTTGGCTTGGGAATTGAGCTATCCGTGCCGGCCGCTTGGCAAGAAATCCGTAACGAGAAAGCGATAAAGTTTGTTGATCACAGTTTGAAAATGATTGTTGAGCTCACAGGTAAAAAGCGTGATGACTTGAACTTGGATTCTTGGATGGCGATACGAGCCCCAATGATCGCTACTGAAATGCCATTTTTAACGTCTACTGGAAGAAGTGAAGAGATACAGGGTAGAAATTGGAAAGGACAAATTGCCGCTAAACTTTCTGAGTTTAAAGGTCGCTTCAATGGTGATGAATTCGACAGTATTTATCAGGTCTATAGTATTCAAACTCCAAGACGATTAATATCGATTTGTGTTCGAATAAATGAAGCACACATTGAGGAACAGCGAGCTTTTTTAAAGTGGTTGATTGAAGGTATAGAAGCATGCAAGTTGCCGGCGAAAACAGATCAAGATGCAGATATTAGCGAATATCGTTCGACAAACCACATAACATCAAGTTCTGCTGACGCGCCAGCACCATTGTCTTCGTCCTTCAAGGGCCGATTGGGACGCTTACGATTCATCGTTTATTCGATGATGTCGATTTTGCCGATGGTGGTGATGGCGATTCTCACTCCAATTTTCTTCAAGGATATCGGTGTCCCGATCCTGATCGCGAGCCTCATTCTTTTTATAATCATGATCATACGTCCAATTATATTGAGACTTCATGATTTAAATTTAAGCGGTAAATGGTGTTTGCTAGTGTTTTTGGGACCAGTGATTGCTAATGTTGCTCAACGCCCTGATTTACTTTTGCTAGGCCAAGTGATTACTAGCATTGGCTATTTCTTGCTTTTGATTTTACCAGGTAGCTCAGGCGATAACGAATATGGCGAAGCTTGTCCACCTAATCCAATTTGGATCTCTGTTTTAGCATTTTGTTTTATCGCCTTGATGGTGATAGGAAATCTGAGCTATTACAAGTTAACGCGAAACAAAAGTTCAATGAGTGAAAGTAAGGGGGGCTCCTCACAGACTAAGAGTGGCTATGGTTTTACTCCTGCAAATCAGACCTTCACTATCAATTTCCCTGCGATGCCTACTGAAGATCAGAGTGTGGCTGCTGCGACCAAGGGACCAGGTGTTGCCAGTAGTCACTTCTATCAGCTTGAAAGTAATAATTTTCACTACATGGTGCAAGAGATAACGCTCGACAAAATACCCCCCGATCGCAGCGTGGCGCTAGATAAATTTTCAGCATTTTTTGCCAGCCGAGTTGGTGGTCAAATTATCGATTCGAAGAAGACCATGCTGGGTTCCTATGTTGCCAGAGCTGTGCGAGTTCAGATGCCTATGGGGTACCAAGATTTTCGATTTTTATTCGTTGGCAACAACTTGTATGTGTTGGGTGTTCAGAGCCCAAAAGGAAGAGAAAACTCGCAGGAAGCTGAAGACTTCTTTGACTCATTTCAGGCGAATTGACCAAATTTAAATATCCCCCGAAAAAACTAAATGATTTCCGTACTTGGTTCGAGGCGTGATGATTCACGATGCTTGATATGCAAGTCAAGTAACGCTCACAGGCTTGTTGCATGTGATTTGGATTATCGCTTCAACTCACATACGCGAGTGCAATTCCCACAGTAATACAAAAGTTCTAGACAGTAGGATGGTTTTTGTATTGTGTTGGAGACGGCGGGTAATCGGGATTTTGGCTTGCATGCCAAAGGTGTTTACAGGCTCGTCGTTTGCGACTCGAATTTCCTGCTGACCCCGCGGACGCGGTGTCGCTGGTTGCGCAAATAAAAAAACCATCCAAGAAAGCTGGATGGTTTTTGTATTTTGGTGGGACGGCGGGAATTGAAAAGCTAGTATTTATAAGGTTTTCCGAAGGATACTCATTTTTTTACTGCGAAAGTTACTGCAATTGGTTTTCGGTGTCGCTGTTTTCGATGCGTTGGGGCGTCTGCAAGGGTTCTGCGTCCTACTTGGTGTCACTTATTTGATTAAATTCAAATAGGTTTATTTTCCGTGCGTGGGGGAACGGTCGGTTGCACGGGGCACAATCACCCAAGCTTTTAGATGCCCCCCGCTAGGTCATCGCCGCGCGGACGTACTTTAATCGCCCGACGAATTGCAAGAAAATACGTGCAGAGAAAAATTACAAAGGGGGCGGTGGGACACTAAGTGGGACACATAAAAACACCCAAATGTCCCCCTATGAACGGACAAGACAGGTGGGACAGACACACCCTTTTACTGTGTAAAGGGGTAGTGTCCCGTGTCCCGATGGTTATTTATGCGAGCAAATCCTCGTCTTGAACGATAGAAATTACGCCCAAAGTATCGGTGACAATTAGACCATTGTTCTCTAGGTGTGACAACGCACGATTAAATGCGCGTTTTATTGCATCGTCCTTTTTTCCCTCATTTGACCGATGGGAAGTAAATAGCTCCTTTAAGTCGGATTTGCTGCTTGAACTATTTTGGGTGATAAGCGATAGCAGCAACGCGGCGGCGGTCTCGCCTTTGTCACCCGCTAATTTGCGAACCTTGTGGGCGTCTTC
>CALKVB010000598.1 GCA_937996605.1 uncultured Oxalobacteraceae bacterium
ACGCTCTTCCGATCTATTGGTCGAACGCACAAACAGGTTACCAATGTCTTCGGGTTTAGCACGGTACTGTCCTTCTGCTTGCAATTGCACCGTATACACACGACCATTTTTATTGAAATCGTTGATGTAATAACTTCCCAAGGTCGCCGCTAAAGTATTGTAGACGTCAGATAAAACCACACCCATAGAGCGTGCTTTTTCATTGTCGACATCGACAAATAATTGCGGTGAATTTGCTTGCCAAAGTGTTTTCACACCTGCCAATTCGGGCTGTTTATTCGCTTCAGCGATCAAAGCTGGCAATAAACCTGCCAAACGTTTGACGCCCCCCTCACCTTTGTTTTGCAAGTAGAACTCAAAACCACCTGTTTGACCTAAGCCTTGAATCGCTGGCGGGCTGAAGAACAAAGGTAAGCCCTCTTTAATTCCGCCAGTGCGCATAAATGCTTCACCCACCAATTCTTTCGCAGATTTATCGCGCTCATCCCAAGGACGCAAAGGGAAGAACATGGTCGCAGCTGACGATTTCAAACCGCCACCACCGAGGAAATCCAAACCGATCAAGGCAAAGCGTGTATCGATATTTTTATTGCCTTCCAAGGCGCCTTCCATTTGTTTCACCATCATATTGGTGCGTTCCAAAGAGGCCCCTTCTGGCAAAATCGCAGCGCCAATGAAGTAACCTTGATCTTCGTCTGGCACCAAACCACCAGGCACCGTTTTCCACAGCAAGCCTGCCAAGGCGATCATGCCTGCAAACAAGCTCACACCGAGAATCGCGCGCTTTAAGAAGAAAGTCACACCTGAGGTATAGCGCTTGGTCAAACGTGCAAAAGCATGATTAAACCAAGTGAAGAAACGATTATGATTTTCAGCACCTGGCTTTAACAAGATCGCGCATAAAGCTGGCGTCAACGTCAACGCAACCACGCCAGACAAAATAACAGCGATAGAAATCGTCACTGAGAATTGGCGATACAACTCACCAGCTAATCCCCCCAAGAACGCGATAGGACCGAAGGCAGCAACCAGCACCAACACAATCGCGATGACTGGGCCGGTCACTTCGTTCATCGCCTCAATCGCAGCATCTTTCGGCGACATGCCTTCTTCATTCATTAAACGTTCTACGTTTTCCAACACCACGATAGCATCGTCAACTACGATACCAATCGCCAACACCATACCAAACAGAGTTAGAGTGTTGATGCTATAGCCAAGCAGATGCAAACCCGCCATGGTGCCGATCAAAGAGACAGGAACCGCCAAGGTAGGAATAATCGTTGCGCGCCAGCTTTGTAAGAATAGGTACACCACAATAAACACCAAGACCATCGCTTCGCCCAAAGTTTTGAGCACTTCAGCGATAGACTCGGTAACGAACGGTGTCGTATCGTATGGTGTGGCATAGGTCATCCCTTCTGGGAATTTCGCCTTCAATTCTTGCATGGTCTTCTCGACCGCTTTGCGCGTATCTAAAGCGTTTGCGCCTGTCTGTAAGAAAATACCGATATTGGCAGAAGGATGGCCATTAATACGACCATACAAGTTGTAGTCTTTCGAACCGAGTTCGACTCGCGCCACATCTTTCAGTCGTATGGTGCTGCCGCCTTTGGCTGCTTTCACAATGATGTTTTCAAACTCGCTTGGTTCTAACATGCGGCCACGGGCTGTGACTGTCATGGTGAGCTCTTCCGTATTATTCGGTGGAGCGCCAATCTTACCTGCAGCATATTGCGCATTCTGTTCGCCGACTGCACTCGCAATATCATTCACCGTAATACCTAATTGCGCCATACGATCTGGACGCATCCAAATCCGCATCGCATAATCTTTGGCACCGAACACTTGTACATTGGTCGTGCCTGGAATACGCTTAATCGCATCCAAAACGTTTTGTGTGACGTAATTCGACAAATACAAACTATCGTAACGATTATCTTCAGAATAAATCGCGGCGACCACTAAGAAGTTAGACGAGCTCTTAGAAACCGTGACGCCTTGTCGACGTACTTCCTGAGGCAACTTTGCCTCAGCCTGTCGCACGCGATTATTGACGTTGACCGCAGCGATATCGAGATTTGTACCAACTTCAAAAGTAATGTTGATCGAGACACGACCATCAGCAGACGATACTGAATCCATGTACAACATATTTTCAACACCGTTGATTTGCTCTTCAATCGGTGCAGCAACCGTGCGCTCTAATACTTCCGCAGAAGCGCCTGGATAAAATGCCACCACGTTGACGACCGGTGGTGAAATTTCAGGATAACGAGAGATAGGCAAAATGCGCAATGCTGCCAACCCCGCGATGACGATAATCAACGACAACACTGTCGCGAAAATCGGTCGATTAATAAAAAATTTGGAAAACATGAGATGTCCTTAATTCTGTCAATTCAGAGCGATTTCTCTCTACACAATTAGTGCGAACTTTTCGCTGTTGAAGCCGCCGCTGAATTTGTCTGTGGTGCTGCTGGTTTGGCGCCACTATTTCCCAACGGCACCGGCGTTACCGTCATACCTGGGTCATGTGCTTTAATAAAACCATCCACCAACACGCGTTCGCCTGATTGCAAACCTTTGGTCACTACCCATTCACCACGAGACCAACCGTCCAACTCCACAGGATGTGGCACCAATTTATTCTCTGGACTCACTGCGAACACCATCTTGCCCATGGGGCTATCAATCACCGCACGCTGTGGAATGGCAATTGCATTACTGCGACTTCCACCTTGCAGCATCACACGTACAAATTGGCCTGGTCGCAATGCGCCTTCCGGATTCGCAATCTCTGCACGTGCATCAAATCCACCGGTGTTTGGGTTCACTTTTTCGCTAGTGAAAATCATTTTGCCTGCGGTCGGGAAAATACTGCCATCAGCTTGCTTAACTCGTACTTCAAACGCGAGACTACCGTTGTTGGTACGCTTGCCTGGCAGTTTCAATTTACCGTTGGCGACGTCCGCATTCATTTTCAAGAAATCCGCTTCAGTCACACTGAAGTTCACATAGATAGGATCGGTCTGCACGATTGTCGTCAACAAACTATCTGATGGTGTGACCAAACTACCATTCGGT
>CALKVB010000599.1 GCA_937996605.1 uncultured Oxalobacteraceae bacterium
ACTGTACCAACGCGGCTTGTTGCTGGTAGGATTAGACGTGATTGGCAGTTGTCTGACCGAGGTGAACGTCACTAGTCCCACCTGTTTCCAAGAAATTACGCAGCAAAAAGGATTTGATGTCGCCGCCATGTTTGTTGATGCGCTTGAATTTGCAGTCGCCGCATAAACATATTTTATTTTATTGATCGCAGTGGTCGAGATGCCAGAATTGATCGGCCCCTCGAATCAGGATAGCACTATGGTAGGTTTACTTTTAATGACACATGCGCCGCTTGGTAGCGCATTTATTCAAGCGGCCAGTCATGTATTTCGCGGACAACCCGAACGTTTGGAAGCGATTGATGTCGTAGCCGATCAAAATCTTGATGAAGTAAATCGTCTCGCGCGCGAAGCGATTGTGCGTTTGAACGATGGATCTGGTGTATTGATTCTGACGGATATCACGGGCGGTACGCCCGCTAATTGCTGCCGCCAACTCGCTGATCCATCGGAAGTTGCCGTGATTGCGGGTATTAGTTTGCCGATGTTGTTACGCGCCATCACCTATCGTCAAGATACGTTGGATGTAGTCGTGGAGATGGCGCTGGCCGGTGGTCAGAACGGTGCAATGCGTGTTGACAATCGAATTCGTATTGGTCAAACCTAATCGTCTAAGAACAAATTTTTCTAGGATAGCGAATATGATTCAACAAGAAATTGAGATCATCAATAAGTTAGGTTTACATGCACGCGCCTCTGCTAAGTTGACTCAGCTTGGCGGCAAATTTAAAAGTGAGGTTTGGCTCACTCGCAATAATCGTCGCGTGAATGGGAAGTCTATTATGGGCGTTATGATGCTGGCAGCCGGGAAAGGCACTAAGATTTTGCTAGAAACGAATGGTGAAGACGAACAAGCCTGTTTCGATGCAATTGCAGCGTTGATTAACGATAGGTTTGGCGAGGGTGAATAGGATGGCGGCTGATTTATCTGCCAGATTTTAAGGAATTTATTCAAGCGTTCATCAGCGTATCAGCATCTGTGGGAGATTAAGTGGCGTCATTTACTTTACAAGGTATTCCAGTTTCTCGCGGCATTACCATAGGACGCGCGCATTTGTTACGTCCTGCCGCGATGGATGTACAACATTATTTGATCGCACAGGAGCAAGTTGAAGCAGAAGTTACGCGCCTCCAAAGTGCCATCGCTCAAGTTCAACGCGATCTCCAATCCCTTTGGTCAGATTTGCCTACCGACGCACCGACAGAGCTCGGTGCTTTCCTTGATGTTCACGCTTTAATTCTGTCTGATCCTATGTTGTCCGAGGCACCTTTGGACATCATCAGAACACGTCACTATAACGCTGAATGGGCCTTAGTGACTCAGGTCGATGCTTTATCCGCGCAGTTCGATGAAATTGAAGATGAATATTTACGCGAACGTAAGGCCGATATTCAACAGGTAGCAGAACGTGTTTTAAAGGTGCTGACCGGTACTGCACATCAATTGCCACGTGCGATTGGTGTCGATGAGCAGAACGCCAATATGATCGTGGTTGCTAAGGATATTTCCCCGGCCGACATGATGCAGTTTCGTGATGTGGCTTTTACAGGCTTTGTTACTGATGAAGGTGGTCCCAACTCCCATACCGCAATTGTCTCTCGTAGCCTGGGAATTCCAGCGGTGGTTGGTTTAGGCAATGCTTCGCAATTGATTGAACAAGATGATTGGTTAATTATCGATAGCGATGCGGGTGTGGTGATTGTTGCACCTTCGCCACTACTTATTTCACAATACCGCGATCGTCAAGCTTTGCTCATCAAAGAGCGTAAAAAGCTGTCCAAACTGAAGAAGACGCCGGCGGTGACTTTGGATGGTGTTGAGATTCAGTTACTGGCAAATATTGAACTACCCGAAGATGCTGTGACTGCGATGGAGGTCGGCGCGAGCGGAGTAGGTTTGTTCCGGTCTGAATTTTTGTTTATGGGGCGTACGGGAAGCGAATTGCAATTACCCACTGAAGATGAGCAATTCGAGGCGTATAAGAAAGCAGTGCAAACGATGAAGGGGCGGCCTGTCACCATTCGCACTTTAGACGTAGGCGCGGACAAACCTCTTGATAGTAGTGAACACAATATCTTAAACCCTGCTTTGGGACTGCGCGCAATTCGTTACTGTTTGAAGGAACCACAAATATTCTTGACCCAATTGCGAGCAATATTGCGCGCATCTGCTTTCGGGACGGTACATATCTTGATACCGATGTTAGCGCATGCTTTTGAAATCGATCAATCATTGGCGATGATTGATCAAGCAAAACAAGAGCTGCGCAGTGAAGCGGTGGCCTTCGATGACAGCGTCAAAGTGGGAGCGATGATTGAAGTGCCTGCGGCCGCTTTGAGTCTTCCAATGTTTGTGAAAAAGCTCGATTTTCTATCAATTGGCACGAATGATTTGATTCAATACACCTTGGCAATTGATCGTGCTGATCATGAGGTCGCTCATTTATATAGTGATACCCATCCAGCGATTTTGCAGTTATTGGACATGACGGTGACTGCGGCAGATCGTGCTGGCATTCCAGTGGCGATTTGTGGCGGGATGGCGGCCGATATCAAACTCACGCGCTTATTGGTAGCGATGGGTTTTCGAGAATTGTCTATGCCCGCCGCGATATTGCCCGAAATTAAGCAAGAAGTTTTGCGGATGGATGCGAGTGCTTTGCAAGCAAGTACCAAGAAAATTTTGCGAACCTATGAGCCGAAATTGATTCAAGAACTATTGAATTCGATGCGTCAACAACACTTCTCATCGAATTAATTCGATAATACTTTACTCTTTATCAATTAATGCTTGAATTTTCAACAATTCAATTGCGGCAAAGCGGGTCATTTTACGTGTCAAATTTGGAAACATAGGTATTTTTACACGTTGCATAATTGCCACTTGGAAATGTTGGTTTTTCATAATATTTCCCAGTAAAGCCCTTAAACCAGTGGTTTTTTGCCACTTGGTGACTTGCCAACAGGCAAAAATGGAGTATATTCTAAACAAAGCGTGGACTGATTTAATATGGCGAGGTCCCGCTTTTTTTGCCGAGAATGCATCCTAATACTAATAAATTCTCATGATATGTATGCTCAGTTGTAGGTCAAAAACGCCGAAAAACTGGGTAACTCAACTCCTAACTTGGCTGAAATAAAATGAACTTAACTACAATGAAAGTGGGTAAGCGCCTCGGGCTCGGTTTCGCACTTGTCTTTGTCTTGCTGATTGCGGTTACTGCACTTGGCATTTCAGGCATGTCGCTGATCCAAGACCGATTGGAAAACATCGTTAATGTCAGTAATAAGCAGAGTCGTATGATTCTCGACATGCGTGCCATTGTTTACGATCGCCAGGTTTCTTTGCGTAATTTGACTTTGATAACAGATTTGGATGACATGGCCAAAGATCTCAAGAAGATCGAGAAACAGTCAAAAGATTATTCTGAGCTTGAAGCGAAACTACTCGATTCATTGAAGCGAGATCCCAACTTTAATAAAGATGAAAAAGATTTGTTGGCTAAGCTTAAAGAAAAAGAAAAAGCTGCTGAATCTTTGCCAAATCTAGCTAAGGATCTAGGCCTCGCAAATAACCAAGAGGCGGCAACGATTTCTCTTATTAAGAAAATTCGTCCTGTTCAAGATGCATGGTTGAACGTATTGGATGAAATGGTGGCGTTGGGTGACAAGCAAGCAGTTGCTGTTGCCGAAGAAGCGAGATCAGCATTTAGTTATTCACGTAATTTATTGTTGATATTGGGTTGTGCTGCCTTGGTCTTGGGGATCGTCGCTGCAATCTTTATCACGCGTAGTTTGCTCAAACAACTTGGTGGTGAGCCAGACTATGCTGCTGAGATTGCCAGTAAAATTGCCTCTGGCGATTTGTCTGGTGTAATTTACAGTGAGTCTGCTGATTCGGACAGTTTGATCCACGAAATGAAAACGATGCGCGACAGCTTGGTGAATATTGTTGGCCAAGTACGTGTTGGAACCGACACCATCGCCACTGCATCTAGAGAGATCGCGTCTGGAAATTTGGACCTCTCATCTCGTACCGAGCAACAAGCAAGTTCGCTTGAAAAAACGACAGCGTCGATGAAAGAATTGACCACGACGGTTAAACAAAATGCGGACAATGCACGCGAAGCGAATAAGCTGGCGGCGTCTGCATCAGATGTGGCGCGTCAAGGCGGTGTCGTGGTCGCCGAGGTTGTCGATACGATGAGTTCGATCAATGAGTCAGCGAAGAAGATCGTCGATATTATTAGCGTTATTGATGGTATCGCTTTCCAAACCAATATTTTGGCTTTGAATGCAGCGGTTGAAGCGGCTCGAGCAGGTGAACAAGGTCGCGGATTTGCGGTGGTGGCGTCCGAAGTGCGTAGCTTGGCTCAACGCAGTGCTGCTGCTGCAAAAGAGATTAAGACATTGATTGGCGACTCGGTAGAGAAAGTTGAGATTGGCAGTAAGTTGGTTGGTCAAGCTGGTGCAACGATAGATGAAGTGGTTTCCAGCGTGCGTCATGTTACTGACATCATTGCCGAAATCAGTGCGGCGAGCCAAGAGCAAAGTACAGGAATTGAGGCTGTTAATCTTGCGATCATCGAGATGGATGGCATGACTCAACAAAATGCGGCGCTAGTAGAAGAAGCGGCAGCGGCTGCGCAGAGTTTGCAAGATCAAGCTGGTGAATTGGCAAAAGTCGTCAGTATCTTCAAACTCAATGTAGGTGAGCAAAGCATGGTTGCTGCCCGTCAGACCGCCACAGCACGGCCTGCTCCGCCAGCAGCCAAACCGCAAGTAAAAACTTCTGTGAAGTCATTACCTGCCGCAAAACCAGCGGTGAAAAAGGCGAGTCCAGCGAAGTCAAGCGACGATGATTGGGAAGAATTCTAAGAATCCTATGGAACCAATTGATAAAGAAGGTGATCTAAATGCGATATCAAGTTCTTTTGGCGACAATTCTGGCTTTGGGCACGGTTGCAACGGCACAAGCGGCGGTTAATCAACCAGTGATGGATAGTAAGTCTTGTGATGCCCCTAAGTATCCTAAGGCATCTTTGATGAATGAGGAAACAGGAACGGTAACCTTGGGATTTTTGATTGGGACAGATGGTAAGGTGCTTGAATCAAAGATTGAGAATTCGAGTGGATCGAAAAGTTTAGATAAGACGGCACTTGCAGCCTTGAGCTTATGTAAGTTTAAACCTGGTACAAAAGATGGTAAAGTGGAGCAAATGTGGACGAAGCTTGATTTCGTCTGGAAGTTCTAAGCGACGTAATTCACTTTTTCCTTAACTAATAACAGCGAGTTTGTTTATGAATTCTAAAATTTCTGCGATCGTTACATGCGTGTTGCTTGCTATTTCGAGTACAAGCTTAGCGGCAGAGGTTGCTCCAGTGATCGATAGTAAATCGTGCGAGCCTCCAAAGTATCCTAAGGCAGCATTAATGAACGAGGAAACAGGTACGGTTTCCATGGGATTTTTAGTTGGCGTCGATGGAAAAGTGGTTGACTCTAAAGTCGAAAAATCCAGTGGCTCTAAGAGTTTGGATAAGGCTGCATTGTCCGCGTTAAGCTTGTGCAAGTTTAAGCCTGGCACTAAGGACGGTAAGCCTGACCAGCTTTGGGCGAAAGTTGATTTCGTTTGGAAGCTTGAATAGTGGTGTGAATTTCTGGTCGAATCTAAAAGACCCGTCACCAAACGTGACGGGTTTTTTTTCGTTTTGTTGAATATGTAGAGGAAATTGCATGTATCTGACCTATATCGAGAGATCGGAAGAGCACACGTCTGAACTCCAGT
>CALKVB010000600.1 GCA_937996605.1 uncultured Oxalobacteraceae bacterium
CGATATTCCAAGCTCCCTCTCCAAAAACAGTCAGGCCAACCATACGACCACTGCCTTTGAGTGTGTGGAAGGAGCGACGCAGACGAATCAAATACTCTTGATTCCCTGGCTCATGACGAGAAAGTGGAATATTTTCACGAACAGCACCGAGTACCTCATCGGCTTCCATAAGGAAAATTTCCAGCAATTCTGCGTCGATCTCAGCCTCAGTTTCTGGGATTTCTTGAGGAGCTTGCACAACGGGTGCCGCTTCGACATGGGACGCAGCACTGACAATCTCACCAAGCGCTTCGGTCGCCTGTGTGAAATCTTGAGTATTGAGTAACTCTATTGCTGACTTCGCTCGCGCACTCGCTTCGCTATCATCCAACAACGCAGCAAAAGACCGCTCATGGTCAAGTGAATCTTTTAATTGCGCCTGCAAATTCGAATCTTGTGGTGCCTCAACCAATGAGGCAAGCAAACGCTCCGATTGTTTTTGCTGCTCAATCAAATCATGTTCGGCAGTGTGAGAAACGACAGCACTCTGTTCAAGCTCGACCGAGGGAAGAAGCTCTTTTTCTGGCGCTTTTTCAAGCAATTTAGTTTGAAAGAGCCCTGTTTCTTGGTCAAAACTGAAGCGCTTCTTCGCAAACTCTGGCTGGCTTTGAAGCGTTTCTATGAAAAATGATAAAGCACCGACGTTTTGTGCGACCTTATTAAAGGTTTCGGCAACCACATCTGGAGATTTGCTCTCATCACCATTCGTGAATTGTTTGACTAAATCTCTCGTAAAATTGACTGCAGCCAATGCCTCATCTTGATCAAGAATGGCAAGCGCGCCACCGATTTGCGCAAGCACACCGTCAACGGGAGACAAAATCGTGGTGTTGGATGGATCGCGGAAATGTTCATCAAGCGCTTTCTCTGCTTGCTTAAGGCTCAACTGCATCTCACCAACTAAAGCACCCATCGTTTGACGTTGCTGAGCTTCGCGAGAAATTTCACCGATCCAACTCGCCTGATTGTCCGGCACTTCACCGCCTACAACGGATAACAAACGTGCAGAAATCTCATCGGCTCGAGCAGAAAAATTCGCTGGCAAATGTGTAATTTGCTCTAGCGAATTTTCGATAAACAATAAGCACGTGGCTAGTTCCAAGCCCATGCGTTCTTGATCTCTTGCCTTAACAGCGTGCCCTGCAATTCCACTCAATTCGCGTACGAGCTTGGCCAATGCAGGAGTTTCTAAGGTGTCGACAGTAGTAACTAAATCTTTGATCTTCTGTTTAAATTTATCCACGACCCCGCTGTCGCCATTAGAAATTCTGCCCCACAAATTTTTCACACTTGTGAGCTGTTCTTTGGCTGTCGTGAGTGTCTGTGGCGAAATCAAACCATAGCGTTTTTGATCATAGTCGTGCGGGACATGATCATCCAACTGATAAGCTTTGCGGATCTGTGCAACAAACGCACTTGGTTCTTGCACCTGTGCGATAAAAAATAGTGCGTCACGTAATAAACGTTCGGGCACACTTGTGTTGCCCTCCACTAAACGACGAATCTGCAGGTTGATACGTCCCCAGATTTGTTTGACGTGACGATCTTCGCGTTTGTCTACTTGAGCACTGGATTCTGCGAATGCGCGCATCACTAACCAAAATGCCTTGGTTTGCGATGTTGTTTGTGCTTGCTCAATCTCACGGATTAAAACGCCCATTTGAGAGGCCGCATCTGCCTGCGCTTCTGCACTCTTACTCGTTAAAACAGTAAGTAATAATTTCTCAAATCGTAAGCGTATCGCCCCATAATTAACATCTTTAGGGCTAGCGCTCAACGCTAATTCAGGAATCTTCTCCTGCACCGAAAGTGAAGGAAAAAATAGATCCGCAGGATGAATGCGTTCAGCTCCCTTCAGTTCGAGCAAAGCTCTGTACTCAGGAAACAAGCGAACAGGCTGTTGAGGATTACCGGACAATAAATCTTCTAGATAACGTAATACGGCATAAAATGCCTCCGTCATTTTCGTCACCACAGCGGGAGTCATCTCTAACTTCGCCGTTTGTATTCTCTCGATCAGCTCTTCAACTGTCTCTGTGACTATCGCGACGCCTTCAACTTCAACAATTTGAAGCGCCCCATGTGCTTGATGCAAATATGTTTTAGCTTGTAACAAAGATGTTGCTTGCGCTTCAGTCTCTTGCACCAAAGCATCACTCAACAACTTACCGGCACTACTAAGTGCCTCTCTTAACTCGGCCATCACCCACGACAGTGGAGCAATATCAAATTGCTCCTGTACGTGCTCTGATGACTTGGAAGAACCTGATGTCATTCTTTATCCCCGCAAACTTTTCTAGTGAAAAACCGCGTTTTTCACCTTGCTGTCATGTGCAGACACGGTATCTTCCGCACCTGCCGTTTCCTATCAGGCCGTAACCCGGAAACGAGATACCGAGTTCTTCAATTCTTCAGCTAACTTAGACAAGTCTTTAATGGACATAGAAGTTTGTTGAGTACCATTTTGCGTTTTTTCAGTGATTGTCAAGATGTGCTCAATATTCTGTGCAACACCGTTCGCTGAAGTCGCTTGCTGTTCCGTCGAAAGTGAAATACCTTGAATCAGTTCCGCGAGACGGTTTGAAACGCTACGAATTTCAGACAACGCTGTACCCGCTGCATCGGACAACTTAGCTCCCTCAACCACACCCTGCGTTGATTTTTCCATCGCGGCAACCGCATCGTGAGTATCCGTTTGAATCGTACGCACCAACGCACCGATCTGTTTCGTCGCTTCAGCTGAACGTTCCGCAAGACGCTGAACCTCTTCCGCAACAACTGAGAAGCCTCGACCCGCTTCACCCGCTGACGCCGCTTGGATCGCAGCATTCAACGCCAAAACGTTGGTCTGTTCGGTAATGTCTGAAATCAGTTCTGTGATCTCACCAATCTCTTGTGAGGATTCACCGAGACGTTTAATACGCTTAGAAGTTTCTTGAATTTGTTCACGAATCTCGTTCATGCCTTTGATCGTGTTCTCTACCGCTAAAGCCCCTTGTTCTGCCGCAGCAACCGATTGACGCGCAACCTCAGCAGATTCATTTGCAGATCGTGAAACTTCAGTAATATCATTCGCCATCGTGGTAATTGCCTTACCTGCATCCACGATCTCACGTGCTTGTTGATGTGACGCTTCCAACAATTCATCGGAAATTGTTTGCGCTTGTGAAGACGCACTGGTAACTTGCACCGCCGTTGTAGTCACACGACCAACCAGACCTCGCAACTCTTCCACCGTATAGTTAACGGAGTCAGCAATCGCACCCGTAATATCTTCAGAAACCGTCGCTTGAACCGTCAAGTCACCGTCCGCCACTTCTTGCAACTCATTCATTAATCGCAAAATCGCGGCCTGGTTTTGTTCATTAATTGCGTTCGCTTGTTCCTCTTGTTTCTGCGCCAATTGCATTTGCGCATCGGCCTCTAAGCGTCGTTGGTTAGCTTCTTTAGCGCGATTACGGCTATCTTGCAACAACACCACCGCGATACCTGCCGCAGCGATCAAAGCCATCACGGCTGTCACCATCAACAACCAAAACGAAATATTTGTCGAGTCTTGTTGTTTTACATAAGTCTTTTCCAACACGGAGATCTTTTGTTTCAAATCTTCGTTTTCATTAAAGATCGTTTGTTCCGCTTTTTTAGCGTTAATAAAATCTTCCAACTTGGCCAAGATATTGTCCACACTCTTCTTATAGTCGACGAATGCTTTTTGCAATTCAGATAACTTAGCACGAGTTGCTGGCTCTTTAGTTGGAGGTAATTTCAAAATCTCACTACCGTTCAAGAAACCTTCAACCAAATCGTAAAATGTATTCGCATCTTTACCCAACAAGAAAGCTTTTTCAGCGTTAATACCCTCTGTCGTCATAAATTCAGAGGCGCTTCGTGCCAAACGTTGAGTCAACATGACTAACTGACCTGCAGCCACAATCGCCTGTGGCGACGCACCATTTTGAACTTTTTGCGCTTGCACTTCATCCGACAAACTTGCTAGTGTCGGAGAGAGTAAGTTCATGCTCTCCAAATCTTCACGGAAACCATTCAATTCTTTTTTGGTTTTCAAAATAGTTGCCGCAGCTTTATTCGAGTTATTCCAAGAGGTTTTTGTCGCCTGTAAAACTGGTTGCAAAGCAGAACTTGGCGTCGCGACCGAGCGACCATTGTATTCACCGCCTTTAAGCAAAACATCTAGATTCGAATTAATTGCCTTTTGGCTTTCTTCCAATTGATTAAAAGCGATCGGTTTACCATAAATCGCATTTGGCGCCGCTTTACCAATACGTTGTGAGTGCATCAAAATCTCACCGGAAATCTGTGCTTGCGTGGAAATCAACTCAGATTGTTTCGCATTAAGCCAAACAAACACAGCGCTCAACAACAAACTAACGCCCATTGCAATCAACAGGTATCGAATTTGTCTTTGTAGGGATAAATGTCCAATCAAAGGCAAACGGATGTCGCGCCCTTTTTCAAAAGCATCGCCGATCAGCGTAGCATCGACGCGATTAATCGTACTATCCTCTAAGGGAATTTCCTCGCTAGGAGGTGTTTCCGGAATGGATACTGCTACTTCGTCCTCGGAAACCATACGCACATTTTGTGCCTCTTCTATGGCCAATTCAGTTGGGATAGCGGCATCCGCAACAGGCTCCATCGCAACTTCCGAAGGCTTGTTCGCAAAGTCCAAATCTTGAACTTCTTGATCCTCTGTCGACTGTGTTTGATTATTCAATGCCATTACTAACTCTCCTAAACGATTTAAAAGCTACGCTTTTCTATTGTGCTTTTTAGTACTTAAAATACTTATCTAATCTATTACAAACCAATATGCAAAAAATTCTGATCTTGCACCAACAAAGTCAAACTGAGCTGCCACCACTCATTTCCATCGGTATCCAAAAATCGATTCAACAGCCATGGTTTCCCCACTGCGTCTTCGCCAGGCTCTAACAATTGCATCGTATCGACATTGCGCAGACCCAAGACTTTAGAAACCAACAGTCCGCTATTGAACGACAGAGAATTTGAGAAAGCCAATACACGACTAGAAGATTCGATCGGAGTAACCTCACCACCGCCAAACTTGGAGAAATCAATCACACTAGTCAAACTTCCCCGTACATTTGAAACGCCAAGATACCAATCTTTGGTCAGTGGTACCTTAGTCATATTGCCAGCGGTCACAATCTCACCAGCCTCTTTCAAATCGATCAAATACCGCCCTTTGCCGATTTGCACCCCCAATTGATTTGCACGAATATGCGAACCTGCTTTCGCAGCTTGCATACGCTCCATTAACTGAGACTGAAAGTCGCGTAAGCGAGCACGTCGCCCCACATTAGATGATTGGGGAGCTACAATTTCATTCGTTTTTTCTTCGCGAAGATTCTCTGTCATAACTCAGACCATTTAACCGAGAGCAGCTATTTTTGCGAGTAATTCCTGAGGATCGATTGGTTTCACAAGATAATCTCTAGCACCCTGACGTAGTCCCCAAATGCGATCAGTTTCTTGATTCTTGCTAGTGCAAATAATCACCGGCACATCTTGGGTATCAGGATCACGAGAAATTGCTCGCGTAATTTGGAATCCATTTTGTCCTGGCATCACAACATCCATCAAAATCAGTTGTGGTTTATCCGCCTTAATTTTCAATAATGCGTCTTCGCCGTTTTCTGCAGTTGATACCGAGAACCCATTCTTCACCAAAATATCAGTCAAAAAGTAACGTTCCGTTGGAGAATCATCAACGATGAGAATTTTTTGTATTGCCATTTTTTACCTCAAAATTTAATGCCAAATTAACCAGTTATAACAGCCGAAGTATACTTCCTTACTGTTTTCAACAAACTATCTTTTGTAAATGGTTTTGTCAGATATTCCTCAGAGCCAACCATCGCGCCACGGGCACGATCAAACAGACCATCCTTCGAGGAAAGCATGATGACCGGAGTATCCCTAAATTTTGCGCTTTTCTTGATTAAAGCGCAGGTTTGATAACCATCTAAGCGCGGCATCAAAATATCGCAAAAGATAAGATGTGGATGAGTATCATTGATTTTAGCCAATGCATCGAACCCATCCTCAGCAAGGACAACTTTATAGCCGACCTGCCCCAAGAAGATTTCTGCCGACCGACGAATCGTGCTGCTATCGTCGATTACCATAATCCTTAAATTTTCATTACCTGTTGACGTTGACATGTGCCTATCTCGGAGTGAAAAGAATATTTGCCACACTGCACTGTAACAAAATTTATTAAGCTTGCACCAATTTTTTGCTCGAATCTACACTATGAAACAACATTTCAGGCCGTTGCGCGTTGAAACCAGATAGAATTTTGAAAGGCTTATCTTTTTATATTTATTTCTACAAAATGAGAAGACCTAAACTGGGGCCATATCAAAGTCTTCTTTACGAGCACCGCAGTCAGGACAAGACCAATTGAGTGGCACATCCTCCCAGCGAGTACCAGGCGGAATGCCGTCCTCAGGCATACCCTTCTCTTCCTCATATATCCAACCACAGATCAAACACATCATCGTTTTATATTCCACATGACCACCTTTTGCTTAACAACAGTTTCAAATTCAATATTCGAAATTATCAAAGGATAATAATGCTAATTAATTTTAATTAGCTACCCAAATGACTATCGACCCCAAATGACATAACAAAAAATTAACCAACCTCATTTTTCGTGAAGACCGAGAAGAAATCCGAATTTCCCCAGCACCTCGAAAAAAACTGGGGCACAATTTATCAGACCGCCGTGTTTTGACCAAGATCAAACGAACCGAAATACGCAAATAAACCAGCTTCTCGAAAGCAAAACAAAAGCCAAGTAAATGATAATCTGAGACAATTCGCTCTATCCACAATCTAACAGCACACAAGTAGCGCGAAAAACAAGTAAATTCGACGCTAAACTCTAATTTCAAACCTCCTTAACTACCATTCGCTATCTATGTCAAATAACGATATTCTTTTTCAACGCGCGCAATTGACCACCCCTGGCGGCGTAAATTCTCCTGTTCGCGCATTCCGTTCCGTCGGCGGAACACCCCGCTTTATTCAACGTGCAAAAGGCGCATTTTTCTGGGATGCCGACAACAAAGAATATATCGATTACATAGGCTCATGGGGCCCTGCAATTCTCGGCCACACTCACCCGACCGTCGTGAAAGCGGTGCAAGAAGCAATTGAATTAGGACTCAGCTTTGGCGCACCCACTGAAGGTGAGGTCCTCATGGCAGAAGAAATTTGCAAATTAGTCCCGTCAATTGAACAAGTGAGACTCGTATCGAGTGGCACCGAAGCAACGATGAGTGCATTGCGTCTTGCACGCGGAGCAACGAAACGCGACAAAATCATCAAATTCGAAGGCTGCTACCATGGTCATGCTGATTCCTTACTGGTAAAAGCTGGAAGTGGATTATTGACTTTTGGCAACCCCACCTCAGCAGGCGTCCCAGAAGACTTTACCAAACACACGTTGGTTTTGGATTACAACAATTGCGAGCAACTAGAAACTGCCTTCAAAGAGTTCGGAAATGAAATTGCTTGTGTAATCGTTGAGCCAGTCGCTGGGAATATGAACCTCATCAAGGCCACACAACAATTTCTACAAAGCATGCGTCAATTGTGTGACCAATATGGCAGCATCCTCATTTTCGACGAGGTGATGTGCGGTTTTCGTGTTGCACTTGGTGGCGCACAAGCAATTTACAATATTACACCAGACTTAACTGCACTCGGAAAAGTCATTGGAGGCGGACTACCGGTTGCAGCGTTTGGTGGCAAAGCAGACATCATGAAACATCTTGCACCACTCGGTGGCGTCTATCAAGCCGGAACATTATCAGGAAACCCAGTAGCCGTTGCGGCTGGCCTGACAACCCTAAAACTGATACAAGAACCTGAATTTTACGCCAAGCTTGAGAAACAAACCCTGCGATTAGCAGAGGGCTTAAAACAACTAGGGCAATCACTCAAAATCGATTTTTGCGCCGACTCAATTGGCGGAATGTTTGGCATCTATTTCAATCATAAAGTGCCTAGCAGCTATGCAGAAATGATGAAATCCGATAACGCCAAATTTAATCGTTTTTTCCATCTGATGCTTGAACAAGGGGTATATTTAGCGCCTTCCGCTTTTGAAGCCGGTTTTGTCTCGGCCGCCCATGATGATCAAATCATCGACGCCACACTTGAACGAGCGAAATTAGCGTTAGCACAACTATAAATTTTCCCAACCTGGCTTATTCATCGATTAACCGCTCCGACCACGTCGGAGCGTTTTAAGCATTGGGATGCCCCCTCGCCCGCACTCAAAAAAAAAATTACACGTCAAAAAAAATCAATTGACACGTAAATTGATAATAATTTACACGTAATCAGTAAATTCCAGCCGAATATTGACACCAACACGCGTAAAAAGACATACTGGCATAGCAATTGCTTTAGGAGAAGTTGTACAGGATTTAATTGCGTATTCCAAAGGCAAGTCAAAATACTAAAATCTGTGAATTTTTGCAAAATACCATGCTCAAATTAAAGAACGCCTTGTATCTGTCGATACAATTCTGATATCTTCCCCACAACTAAACTTCACCAATTTGAGAATCATGCAATTCAAAATAAAACAAATTAGCGCTGCGATTGGTCTCGTGTGCTTCGCTCTCAATGCACAGGCACAAGTTCAAACTCTCAAAGAAGTAACCCAAAAAGCGATTTCGACAAATCCTGAAGTACTCGCTAAATGGCATTCATTCCAAGCAGTTGCATCCAATCGAGATGCGGCGTCAGCAGGCTACTTGCCTAGCCTCAATTTGATGGCCGATACGGGACGAGATAATCGCGATACTCGCCTTGGGAAGACCGAGTTGAATCGCACCTCTACAAGCTTAAGCTTAAATCAAATGCTATACGATGGCTTCTTGACGAGAAATCAAGTCAAGCAGCTTGATCACATGAAGCAAGTAAAATTATACGAACTGTATGAGGCGTCTGAGAACATTGCTTTAGAGGTCGTCAGAGCCTATTCCGATGTAGTTCGATATCGGAAATTAGTAAGTCTGTCTGAAGATAATTATGTCAGACATCGTGCGGTATTTGAGCAAATTCAAGCGAAAGCAAAAGCAGGAGTGAGCCGCCGTGTCGACCTTGAACAAATCTCGGGACGATTGGCGCTCGCAGAAGCCAATCTCATCACTGAAAGCGCCAACTTGCATGACGTTAGTGCGCGCTTCCATCGTCTTGTGGGCCAAATGCCAGGCAAGGATTTAGAAAGCTTGAACATGATGACGGCGAATACGCCAACCAATGTTATTCAAGCACTTAATACAGCGTTTGAGAATCATCCTGGGTTATTAGCTAGCATCGAAAATATCGCCTCCGTCAATAGCGGTTTAGAGTCACGCAAATCTGTATATCAACCTCGACTCGACTTCAAAGCTCGCAGTGAACGTGGCAACAATATCGATTACATCAGTGGGCGCACCAACAACAACACTGCTGAGTTTGTCCTGACATGGAATCTTTTTAACGGTGGTGGAGATAAAGCGCGAGTTCAAGAGGCTGCCAACCAAGTGAACTATGCGAAAGACTTACGCGATAAAACCTGCCGAGATGTTAGACAGACTTTATCGATTGCCTATAATGATACTAAGAAATTAACTGATCAACTTGGTTTCCTCGATCAACATCAACTTTCAATTGAAAAAGCTCGCGACGCCTACCGCCAACAATTTGACATTGGACAGCGATCACTCCTCGACTTACTCGATACAGAAAACGAGCTGTTCCAAGCAAAACGAGCGTTTGCAAATGCAGAAGCAGATCTCTTCTTAGCCTATGCAAGAACCCATGCGGGTATGGGCAGATTGCACGCCACACTTGGCTTAGAGAGAATAGAAAATGCAAGCGAGCGAAAAATTGATAACTCAGACAGTAAGCAATTTTCAGCGAACTGCCCTGCCGAGTCACCTGAGCTATATGTGACCGATAAAAATACGTTAAACCAACGCGCTTTAGAAGTTGTTGGCACTTTCCAAGCGCCGGTGTCCAAACCAGAAAAAACCAATGCAAAAATCGATGTGGCGCCGCAACCTGAAGTAATTGCACCTGAATCGCCAACACAAAACCACGTTGCGGCGTCAAGAGCGTCGATTCTATCGGCACTGAAAAATTGGCGTGATGCTTGGGTTAGCATGAATCCTGAAGCCTACTTCAGTTTTTATAGCAGTAAATTTACCTCGCGCGAATCGTGGAAGACTGCGAGGAAAGCACGCCTCCTTGGAGCACAAAAGATTAGCTTAGATCTCTCTGACATCAAGTTCACGATGCAAGATGACAAGCACGCGATTACTCGGTTCCAGCAAGAATACCGTTCAACTTCTTATCAAGACGTTTTGCAGAAAACGATCTATTGGGAGGAAATTGGAGGTAAGTGGCAAATCGTAAATGAGGTCGTCTCGGGACCAAACGCAAAGCAGTGGTGATCAAAATCCACTAAGAGCAAAGCCCACGAGCCATTTCGTGGGCTTTTTTTATCATTTTTCAAACAACACCCTCATGAAATGTTTCCTGTGTGCAGGATGATTTCTTGTAGAATAAATGCATAAGGATTATGCCTCACAACCATAAGCGATCAAATAATAGTCATACGACTGTCCTTTCACACAATGACCACCGCATACAAATTCGGCAAGCGTTACTTGATTTTGCTCTTCGTGAGCATGTGTTGTGTGGTGATGTCCGCATCTTCGAGTTTAAATGCGGACAAGTTGCGAATATCGATGAAGCAGCTCGGTGGCAATGAGCAGACATTTAATGAATGGTTGGTCTTAATGGCTTCGTTAAATGATCAAAATACCGAAACCAAACTGCAAAAAGTCAATAATTTCTTCAATAAAAAACTCAGCTATTTCGAAGACATCGAGATTTGGGGGCAATCAGATTATTGGGCGACACCGCTTGAAAGTATGGCGAAAGGGAAAGCCGACTGCGAAGACTTTGTGATCGCAAAATATTTTAGTTTGAGAAATTTAAATATTCCGGATTCACAATTGCGGCTGGTCTATGTCAAAGCCAAGATTGGCGGTCCTAACAGCACGATTCAGCAAGCGCACATGGTATTGGCGTTTTATCCAAATGTTGATGGTGAACCAGTCATTTTAGATAATCTTATTACGGACATTCGCCCAGCCGCACGCCGTGCCGATTTAAGTCCAGTTTTTAGCTTTAATAGCCAAGGAATTTTTGCGGGCGTAGCTGGGAATGCGCAGATGGGACCAGGCGGAACTAGTCGCCTCTCACGCTGGCAAGAATTATTGGATAAAGCACATAAAGAAGGTTTTGAATAACTCGATTAGCTTAAACGCCTAATACTTATTTTTAGCAATAAAGGGACAAATCATGTCTATGTATCGACAACTATGGCTGGCAATTTCGTTGAGTACCCTGCTCGCTTTGGCTGGTAGCTTGTTCGCCTCAATTATGAGTTCACGAGCTTATCTCAACGAACAACTGCGAATGAAAAATAATGACAACGCCACTGTTTTGGCGCTTTCACTGAGTCAAAAAAATATCGACGCAATTGAGTTGGAACTGATTGTTGCCTCTCTTTTCGATAACGGTCATTACCAGTCGATCAAAGTAAGCGACCCAAAAGGCCAATTATTGGTAGAACGAAGTTCACCAGAAGAACACACTAGTGTTCCAGATTGGTTCACAAAATTATTACCGATTTCTTCGCAACCAGGCGTCGCACAAATCAGCAGTGGCTGGAAACAAATTGGCTCCATTTCTATTGTGTCGCAAACCGGAATGGCCTACCAAACACTGTGGAATTCAACACGTGAGATGATTCTCGCCTTAGCATTATCGGGTCTTCTTGCCTCTTACTTAGGTACTTTGGTTATTCGCCGTCTCAAAAAACCATTACGTGATTTGATTGATCAAGCAAGAGCGATGGTAGAAAGGCGATTTATTACCGTCGAAGAATCGAATGTGCCGGAATTGATGCAACTTAGTGTGGCGATGAATTCGACCACAAGCTTATTAAAAGCGATGTTCGCGGAAGAAGCAGAACGCCTAGACCAACTAAGACGCCAAGCGAATACAGACACAGTTTCAGGTTTATATAACCGTGCCAACTTCCTCTCACAACTCCAAATCACGGTTGAAGAAGAAAACGCTCCGCCTGGTAGTTTGGTGTTAGTCCGCCTTAATGGCTTGATCGAAGCAAATCGATCTTTAGGACGGGTTAAAACAGATGCACTACTCAGAAATCTTGGGCAGATTCTAAACGTCTATCAAAATGACCTACCCGATGGCTTTGCTGCACGCTTAAATGGCACCGATTTCGCCCTCCTCAGCCGTAACAATACGATAGAGAGTGTCGTCAACAGCTTACTTGATCAGATTACCCATCTCTCGCAACTCGCCGGCGCCGAAATCAAGGCTTTTATTGGATACGGTAATTTCGAGTATGGCATCTCCCCTAGCATCTTATTGTCACAGGTTGATGCTGCAGTCGCCGCTGCAGAGGCTAGCAATATCAGTAGTGTTCATAAAGCCGCACCACTAAATATTGAACATGCGCCAAAATCACTCGAAGAATGGTCAAAATTGATTCAAAGAGCGCTCGATCAAAACTGGGTCAAATTAGATTATTTCCCGGTCATTAATCATGAGAAAAAACTGATTCATGAAGAGTCTGCACTGCGACTTATGTTTGGTGGGGAGTGGTTCCCAGCTGGTCGATTTTTACCGATTGCTGAACGCCTTGGATTAAGTGCAAAATTAGATGTTATCTCTGTCAAACTCGCTCTTGATGCCATTGATACTCAATCGGAACAACGACAAATATCTGTCAATATTTCTGCTAAATCGATTCAAGATACCGAATTCCGCGAACAGATTAAAGCACTATTGTCGATTAAGCCCCAAGC
>CALKVB010000601.1 GCA_937996605.1 uncultured Oxalobacteraceae bacterium
GCGTAATTCTTCTTTGCCACTCGTGATTAATTCAGACTTTTCATTACGCAACTCGTAGTTGAAATTCATACGTGGCCAGTAGATCGTGGTCATGATACGTATCTGCCACGATGACATACTGGGACGAATATCCCCTGCCAAATCTAAATCGTTGACATCAACGCTCAAGACATAACCATCTGGTAGTTTCTTCGCCTGTGCATTGAAAATATCGGTGAACTCTTTCATCAAATTCTCACGAAAACGATCACGACTATCGCGGCCTTCCTGTACGTCGCTAAATTTATCGAAATTTCCCCAAGTTAATTTAGCTTCCCCAGCGTAGGCAGAACTCGCTTGGAAGGCAAGCAGGCTAAGTGCGAAAAGGAATTTTTTCATGATGAACCTCAATAATTCAATTTAGACTAGAAACTGCATTGTAGTTCACATCCCCATTCCGGCAAGCGTTTTTACATTTCATTCACAATTTTACAAAAGATCGCTACAAAACAAAAAACCGCTGAAATAAATTCAGCGGTTCTTATTTGTTCTTTATGTCAGCTCATCGCTGAGCCAATTGCGGTTCAAACTTTAAACCAAATTGACCCTGTTGACTGAGCACATTTTAGAACTTATGGCGGATACCGACGTTGAACAAACGTGCTGTTGCACCATTCACATCAGCCAAAGTTTTAACTGCCTTCTCATTGGAAACACGTGCTACAGAAGCGTACAAGTTTGTGCGTTTAGACATGTCATAGGTGTAACCCAAAGCGAAACGGTTAGAGTCGGCATTGACGGATGTTTTCACTTTTGAGTCTGTATAGCTCGCCATGAAAGTATTGTTACCGTCTTTAACTGTTGCACCGATTACATACAGCTGTTCTTTTGTTTCCGCCAAATTAGTCAAGCTAACGGAACCTTTGTTTTCTTCGTACATCCCGTGCAACTTGAAACCACCGAAATCATATGAAACACCAGCCAACAACTTTCCACCTGCAACAGCACGATTGCCGTTGGTGTCTTTCATATCATCCCACACGATGTTCGCGTTAATTGGACCATTGACATAGCTAGCAGCAACGCTTGTTACACGATTCGCAGTAGCATTACCCGTTTTTTCGCCGAAGCCATATTGACCAGCAACAGAGAAACCAGACATGCTGTTCGAAATGTAAGTAACTGAGTTGTCACGTACATTATTAATCTTGAACATCAAGTCCGTCTTACCCAACAAACCATCCATAAATGGATCGATCGCTGCACCGTAAATGTAAGTCAGAGACTTGTGACGACCCAAGTTAACTTGACCAAAGTCTTCGCCAGACAAACCAACCCAAGCGCCACGCGCGAACAATGCAGCATCATTTGCGCCTGTATCAGCTTTCAAACCCATTTCTAAATTGAAATTTGCTTTCAAACCGCCAGATAAAGCTTCAGTACCTTTGAAGCCTAAACGGGATGTGGAATTCAAACCACTGTCCAATGAGGTCACTTTACCCGCGCCTGCATCTTTGTATGCTACACCAGCATCAACGATACCATAGACCGTGACAGAAGATTGAGCCATAGCGGCACCAGAAAATGCACCCAAAAGTGCCAGTGCAAGAATTGATTTTTTCATAGTTTAAATTCCAAAAATTAAAAAAGATTTTTTGTTACGAAGTTCGAAAACAGCACAACAAAAAAAGCGAAATTGCTCTTTTTTTGAAGCCTTGAATTAGTATTTAACTCAATGACAGCGCGCAGTATAGCGATCGAAAATGACAGTTTGATGACCTTGCGTCATCGTAAAAATCGTTTTTAAAAATAGGAATTAAGACTCACCGTATCGAAAATTGCTCGCCACAAAAAACACAATGACGAGAACAGGACAAAGAAGTCGAGTTGGGTCGGCAATGACTAAGAGAATGATTTTTCTAAAACGTGCAAAAAACATCGCCGCGACTGCTTCATATAAACACATGCAAGCACGAGCATTTTTGAGACAAAAATATAACAGGCTCGATTCAGTTTAAGCTTGCTTTACTTTGGGGTGCGCAAAACGCTTAGCATATGCCCGTCCCGCGTACCACAACACTAAAGCCATTAGAGCAAATCCAAACTGGCCTAGCGCCAATGAGAGCACCGAATGATCTAAGGATGGCGCCATTACCCCTGCAACAAAAGCACTCAACAAAGTGACTGAAGCTGACTGACATGAAGCGACAATGCCACGAATATGCGGGAACAATTCAAGCACCATCAAAGTAGCTCCAGGGAAAACCACCGACATCCCAAAAGCATAAAAGAATAAGGGAACAACGGACCAAGGCAGCATCGGCACAAAGAAATAATGAAAGATGACATTGAAGGTCGCGGCCGACATTAAGAACGTAAAGCCAATCGCTACTTGCTTCGCAATCGTTAAACGTCCTGCTAACTGGTTGGCAGCGAGAGAACCCAGAAAAATACCACCCACCATAGGAATGAACTGCCAGCCAAAACTCTGTGCATCAAGTTGTAAATGGTGAGTAATAAAGGCAGGTGCAGATGAAATGAATAGAAATATGCCGGCAAAATTACAAGCTATCGTGCCCGCTTTAAAATAAAAACGTGGAGACTTGAACACGTCTCGATAACTCTGCCACAAAAAGTCTACGTTAAATGCCTGCCGTTTTTCTACGGGCAGAGACTCTGGTAAGTATCGATAACATGCGATCAGCAATAAAACGGTATAGGCAAACAACAATAAAAAAATCGTACGCCAATCCGAATGCGATACTACCCACCCACCAATTATCGGAGCGATCGCTGGTGCAATCGAAAAAATCATGGTGACTAAGGAAAGCAATTTTTCCGCCGGCGCGCCCGCATACAAATCACGCACAATCGCGCGACCAATGACCATCCCCGCACCCGCAGCAACACCTTGCATGATACGGAACACCCAAAGATAGTGCACCGTATGCGCCGAGGCACATCCAAACGAACCGATCGCAAATACAACCAACGCGATGAGCACCACGTTACGACGTCCAAAAGAATCCGATAAAGCACCATGCCACAAGGTCATTACAGCAAACGACAACATATACGCTGTAAGTGTTTGTTGCACCTCAATCGAAGTCGCGTGCAAACTACTTTGTATCGACGCGAAAGCCGGCAAGTAGGTATCAATCGAAAACGGCCCCAGCATAGACAATGCTGCCAACAACACAGCAAGATGGGTAAAACTGAGGGTATCTTTAGACCGCATAAAAAACTTTCAAAAACTCAAGACAACAAACAATGACAAATTACGAACGAGCCCTATTGGCCGTCAGATCAAAGTGATACCGTTCAGTGCTCACCGCGACAATCCATGAGCACCGCAAGGGCAGCCAACGCCGTAATGCACACCAGCTTCACTACACTCTTAAATTCAATCTAGGGGTGCAGTACAAGACGTAAAGCTCAGCAATACGCTAGTGTTACCAGGACCGCCAACACCGTAACGCCCCTCCGCCAATCTCCGTGACAACCTTCAAATTCAATTATAGGGATGCAGTACAAGGCGCAAAGCACAGCAATAAGCTAGTATTACCAGGATCGCCAACGCCGTAACACTCCTCCGCTAACCTCTATCACTACCTTCAACTTCAATTATAGTGATGCAATACAAGGCACAAAGCACAGCAATAAGCTAGTATTACGAGGATCGCCAACACCGTAACGCCCCACCGCCAGTCTCAGAGACAACCTTTAAATTCAATTATAGGGATGCAGTACAAGGCGCAAAGCACAGCAATACACCAGTATTGCGAGCATTTGCAACGCCGTAATGCGCCCTAGAATTGAATTTAAAGCCCGAGGCAGACGTATTTTTGTTCAAGATACTCATCCATCCCATACTTAGAACCCTCGCGCCCCAAACCAGATTGCTTCACACCGCCAAATGGAGTCACTTCATTCGCAATCAAACCCGTATTCACGCCGACCATACCGTATTCCAGCTTTTCCGCAACACGCCATACACGACCGACATCACGCGCATAAAAATACGCAGCAAGTCCAAAATCGGTATTGTTAGCCGCCGCAATGACCTCCTCTTCAGAGGTAAATACCATAACAGCAGCGACTGGTCCAAAAGTCTCCTCGCGCATCACAAGCATCTCATGATGGACATCGGCAACAATGGTTGGTTCAAAAAATAAGCCGCCTTTTTCATGAGCTTTACCGCCCGAAATTAAACGCGCACCACGTTCGATTGCATCGCCAACATGGGCATTCACTTTGCTGATCGCTTGTTGGTCAATCAAAGGACCTTGGCGCACCCCTGGTTGAGTCCCATCACCGACCACCACTTTCTTGATCGCCACCGCAAACTTCGCGAGAAACTCCTCATACACCGAAGCATGCACATAAAAGCGATTAGTACAGACACAGGTTTGCCCTGCGTTGCGAAATTTTGATTGCAGAGCACCTTCCACAGCGGCGTCGACATCAGCATCTTCAAATACGATAAAGGGAGCATGGCCGCCAAGTTCAAGTGCTAGCTTTTTCAAAGTAGGCGCACATTGCTGCATCAAGATACGCCCCACTGGCGTCGAACCCGTGAAAGACAAATGGCGCACAATCGAACTACCACACAAGACTCGCCCCAAGACGATCGATTGCTCCGCATCGCCTGTGATCACATTCAATACACCAGCAGGCATGCCTGCACGCATCGCAAGTTCAGCCAAGGCTAACGCAGACAATGGTGTTTGCTCTGCCGGTTTAATCACGATAGTGCATCCGGCCGCAAGCGCAGGTGCCACTTTGCGTGTAATCATGGCCAACGGAAAATTCCATGGCGTAATTGCCGCACAAACGCCAATTGCCTGTTTCAATACCAAGGTACGTTTATCGACCCAAGTTGATGCCAATACATCACCCGATACGCGTTTCGCTTCTTCGGCAAACCACTCGACAAAGCTCGCACCATACAAGACTTCCCCCTTCGCTTCTGCCAAAGGCTTACCTTGCTCCGCTGTCATGATGGCGGCGAGATCGTCGGCGTTGGCCACGATCAAATCAAACCATTTACGCAGAATGGCGGCACGGTCTTTACCAGTTAGCGATGACCAAGCCGGCAAAGCCTGCTGTGCTTCTGCAATCGCATCTTGCGCATGGTCACTATCAAGATTACTTACCTCGGCAATCAAGGCTCCGGTGGCGGGGTTGTGAACGGGGAAACGAGTTTCTGTTTCACGCCATTGATTTGCAATTAGCGCATCTTTGCGGATTAAAGACGAGTCAATTAACTGGGGACGAATATAGGTGGTCATAGGACTACTCAAGGAAAACAAGTGTCGATGAACATAAGAAGCATCGTGTTGATTTGAGGAAAATCATAAGGATACGGGAAAACACGACTGCTTGCCTGAAGCGATACTTTAAATTATATTATTATCAATTATTTTTTTAGCAATTTAAACCATTTAAAAACTAGCCGCGTGCTCAATATGAAGATCCCAAACCTTTTCAATGAACTGAAACATCGAGCTCACTCTTTGTCCAACAAATTTAATCCACTTTTGGTGGTCATTATCGTACTTAGTTGCGCATCACTCACAACCCATGCAAGCACTCTTAATCAGCACCTTAATAAGCAGGTTCCTATTACGCAGGTTCCTATTACGCAGGTTCCTATTACGCAGCCGCTTAAACGCGATCAAAGCACACATGTCGGAAAACTAAAAAATGGCTTGACCTACTATATTCAGCAAAACCTAAAACCGGAAAGAAAAGTCGAGATACGATTAGTCGTCAAAGCAGGTTCTATCGATGAGGATGAAGACCAGAAAGGAGCTGCGCATTTTGTCGAGCACTTAGCCTTCGATGGCAGTCAACATTTCCCAAACAAGAATCTTGTTGACACCCTCAGAAGCGTTGGCATTGAGTATGGTAATGATCTTAATGCATCCACCTTCCACGACCGTACCGTTTATATACTTCCGCTCCCCAACAACACTCAGGAAAATCTACAACTTGCCTTTACTGTGCTCAATGATTGGGCTCAGCATCTTAGTTTCGATAAGGACGAAATCGAACGCGAACGGTCGATTTTAAAAGAAGAAACGAGATTGCGAAAAAGTGGTGCGGATCATCGTGTTCTCAACAAACTCTTACCACATATGTTGGGAGACTCGCAGTATTTCAAACACGAACCGAATGCCGCATTTGAGTCAATTGATAATATCACTCCAGGGGCTCTTAAACGCTACTATCAGCGATGGTACCGTCCCGACAATATGGCGATCATCATCGTTGGCGATATCGACGTTGAACGAGGATTAAAGTTAATCCATCAAACATTTGATGACATACCAAAACCGAGCGGTGCTATCGAAAAACCTAAGTATCCAAATACAAGCTTTAAGAGGAATACTGCGTTTGCCTTTGAGGACGATGAGCTTAGCGAAGAGAAAATTGTTGTATTTCAAGCACCTTACGAATATTCAAGTACCACTACGCTCAAAGATTTGAGGGACGGTTTAGTCTTCGACATTTTTCGGCAAATGGTGAATAAACGATTAAGCTCAATCGCACATAGGAGCGATTCGCCCTATCTCAGTTCAGGGTTCTTCAACTTTGACTATATTCCCAACCACGGTTGGAAATATTTCTCGGTGATCCCAAACAAACAAGGGAGGAAACGTGCACTCGAAGCGCTGTGGAAAGAGGTACTACGCATTAACAAATTCAGCTTCAGTGAAGACGAACTAGAGTACCAAAAGAAAAGTATTGCCTCTAATATTCAAAAACAATTAGGTGATACCAAAAGCATAGAATCGTCCACTATTATTGCAAACATCATTGAATCCTATTTGTATGGGGACACGTTGGTGTCGTCGTCGCAGCTACTTCAATATCAAGCTGATTTATTAGGTTCAATTACCCTCAAAGATTTTGAAGCAAGAGCGCGCAACTTTTTCAGCGGCAAATCGAAACTAACTACAGCTCTCTTCCATAATGGCAAAGAGCTTGATACCAAGCTTGACTCAAAAGCGATCCTAAAGATCAATAAACAAGCACGCAATGCGAAAAATCAACTTCGACCATGGGTACAAGAAATTACCAGAACAAGATTAATGGAACATCCACCAGCTGCAGGCCAAATCCTAAAAGAGTCAGGCCCAGATGAATTTGGAATAAGCAAATTTACACTCTCGAACGGTATTGAGGTCTGGCATAAAGAAACCGACTTCAAGCAAAATCAAATTGTGTTCCGTTTAGAAAAACAAGGTGGAGCATCATCTGCCAAGGAAGACAACTACCTTTCAGCAAAATATGCAGCGACCATTCTTTACCCCTTAGGGCTGGCCGACCTAAATCCAGTTCAGCTCGCCGCAGTGTTGGTTGGAAAACAATACACATTGAGTGCCACAACAAGTGATTATGAATTTGGATTCAATGGCACATCGACACCAGATGATTTGGAAGCGGCATTGCAGGAACTGTTTTTACGAATTACCACGCCGCGTCGTGATCAGGCTCTATTTCAAACAAGTGTCGCCAATTGGGAAAAGCAAATGACTGGATATCAAGCATCACCCGAGGCTCAGTTCTTCGATTCTCTCAACAAGATATATTTTGGCAGTCATCCACGAACTCCAAGACTATTATCTGCCAGTGATCTAAAACAATTCTCGCTCGATAAGATGCTAGAAGACTACCGAATGAACGTCGACAATTTCAACGGCGCAAAGGCTACTTTCGTTGGCAATATCAAGCGTGAGCATCTAAAGCGACTAATACTCAACTACCTTGCAACACTGCCGTCAAAAGCTACGCCCTCAGTGCTCGAAGATATGCAACTTGAACCACAAAAAGGTAGCCATTTGGAAGAGGTAGAAGTTGGCAGTGATAGCAAAGCTTATGTCTATATTAGTTTATATGGCGACACTGCATATAGCCGAATCGCGCGAACGCAATTCTTCATGCTCAATGAAATTCTCAAAATCAGAATAAACAAAACCCTTAGGGAAAAACTTGGCTTGATTTACTCAGAATCAGTCGATCCAAATTTTTTTCGAAAACCCAAACAAGGCTTTTGGATTAACATTATCTTGCCATGCGCACCAGAAAATATCACGAAAGTCGTGGAAGCCGTCAATCAAGAATTGAAACTTCTGCGCGAAGAACTTGTTCTCGACGAAGAGATTCTGCAAGTGAAGAAAAAGTACCAAGCAGACCATGACATGGAAATAAAAAGTAACTCAGATTGGGCCGAAAACACACTAGAGGCTGCTCAATATAATACACCGATTGGAGAATTCGTCTACGCACCTGCACGCTTCTGGTCAGTGACGCCAAACAAGATTCGAGAAGCAGCGCAGCAATTCTACAGCCTTGAGAATATGACGACTGTGATTCGACGGCCAAAAACGACGCCGAGCAAAGAGCGATAAGAAAACTGATAACTCTAATTAGAAAATCTTCAATTTAGATCGTTGCTTTAATCGCCTTCGAATAAAAAAAGCCTCGTTTAAAACGAGGCTGCAATCTACTTACTTCATTTTCACGCGCGCTTCAACCCTGCCTTTCACATTGGTTGTGCCTGGCTCAAAACTTGGATCCGTGCCTTTGCGTCGGACACTGGATCCAGAAACTTCTACGGTTTGGTAACGACCGCTACCATTGTCTAAGCCATCAAAATCAAGCGATTCGATTGAAAAATCAACCGAGGTCTTTCCCATGATTTGTGCAACTACGTCCATACGTTCAAACAGGTTTCGATAAGCTGCTTCCAACCTGTCTTTCTCTGCACGTTTTTGTGCTGATTCAGAAAGTTCAAAACGCAAACTCTCTAATTCCATTTTTTTTTGAAGCTCACTAATCAACTTTGGGAGAATACTCAAGACCGTTGTCCGCAGCACTACCGTTTGACTAACGCGCCATGCGACTCTCTGACTTTTGATCGACTTTTTTGTTTGTGAAATCTGTGTTTCCAACTCTTCTTCGATTGGCTCTACGGAATAGGAGGTTGTGCTTACCTCGACATCTTGATAATTTGCTTTCAATCGATCAAGTATGTCTTTGGCTCTTTTATTTAAGGCCGATGCGGCGACTTCTTTGTCCTTATCTTCCTCGAATAAACTAAACACAGCTACAGCTCGGTCATTCTTAATTTTTAAATTGGATGTACCCGCAATAAGCAAACGCGAGTCTTTCCCGAGCTCCTGAGCAAACGTCAGACCTGTCGTGTAGAGCAAAGCCAACAACACAATTAACAATCTCATCTACATCTCCTTAATTCTTCAACTTGTCCGAAGTTGACTAACATCGTTCGATTCACGGCTCTCGATTACTCAGTTTCTTTTGGCTTTGCCGCTTCTCGACGATTAAATCCAGCCACCATATCAAAGCGGAATAAACGGCATTCTAAAGCACCATTAAAAAATGGTGTCTTACGAGACTCTTTGAGACGCAATAGCTTTGGTAAGCCCAAGTCTGCCGTAAACAAGAATACGCTCCAGCCCGCGAAACGTTGTTTCAAGTTTGCACTAAACGCAGAGAAGAATTCACGGGCCAAATCGTCTGGTTCGAAACTTTGGTCACCACGTACACCGATACGCTCGCCGTACGGAGGATTGGTCAGCAAAATGCCTGCTTGCTCGGTCGGTGCTTTAATTTCTTGCGCTTCGATTTGCTTCAATGGCACTTCGAACTTGATACCTGCTTTATTCAAGTTATTGCGCGTCATACTCACCATATCACCAGAAATATCACTACCGAAAATAGTTGGCTCGCTTGGTAATGGATTCATACGAATCGCGTTTTTGATGTCTTGCCACTCTTCTTCATCGAATGCCGCAAACTTTTCAAATGCAAATTCGCGACGCATACCTGGAGGGATGCCTGCCACCATTTGTGCTGCTTCGATCAAGATCGTGCCTGAGCCACACATAGGATCGAACAAAGGAACGCCCGGCTTCCAGCCTGCGGTGCGCAATAAACCAGCAGCAAGGTTTTCACGCAAAGGTGCATCACCAGTTTCTAAACGCCAGCCGCGCTTAAACAAAGCTTCGCCAGAGGTGTCGAGGTAGACCGTGTAATTATGCGCATCGAGGAAACCAACGATACGCATATCAGGTTGTTTGGTATCGACTGAAGGACGCTGTGTAAACTGGTCGCGGAAACGATCGCAAATCGCGTCTTTGATTTTTAATGTCGTGAATTCTAAGCTCTTGAGTGGTGATTTCACCGCGGTGACATCGACACGAATCGTGTGATGGTAGCCAAACCAATCTTCCCAAGGCTGCTCCAAAGTCAAATCGTAAATGTCGTTTTCATTCGAATAGCCACCGTGTGCCATGCGTAACAATACGCGAGAAGCAATACGAGAGTGAAGATTGACGCGATAGGCATCGTTCAGCTCACCAGAGAAGTGAACACCACCCGGAACTTGCGTATGCACATGGATGGTTTTAGGAGTTTTGAGCGCTGCGATTTCAGCGAGCTCTTCTGCTAATGCAGTTTCCAAGCCGCGTGGGCATGGACAAAAATAAGAATAACGTGTTTTCATGGGGGACCTTTTTTCCGTCATGGTTTTTTAAAAACTCTGAACACGCAACGTGTCCAAAGGGCTTACGCTTTACAACATAGGTTCACAACAACTTACTTATTACTACTTACTTATTACTACTTACTTCTTACCACTTAATATTCTTCGTGCAAGCTTTCTCGCACGGGTGTGACGACACTTACTTATCGCCACACTTGCACACTAAAACGGTTTTACTACAACCAAAATCACAGCAATAATCATGAGTACGACTGGTACTTCATTGAACCAACGGAACCACACATGGCTACGTTTATTGTGGCCGTTCTCAAACTTTTTGAGAATACTGCCGCAGGCATGGTGGTAACCAATGAGCAAAATCACGATCGCCAATTTCGCGTGCATCCAACCACTACCAGGGCCACGACCGACACCATATCCCAGCCACATCCACACGCCTAGGCCGATGGCGGGAATCGTCAGAATAGTCATAAATCGATATAATTTTCGTGCCATCAACAGCAATCGTTCTGTACTTGCGCTTTGCGTTTCCATTGCCAAATTCACGAAAATGCGTGGCAAATAAAATAAGCCTGCAAACCAAGACGCGATAAATACAATATGAAATGCTTTGATATACAAATACATAAAAACTCTTTCTCTCTAGGATAAGGTAAGGCGCAAAATGCTTGCCGTGCTAAGGGCTATCTACTTCCTGACCTCACCATGCCCAAACACCACATACTTAAGCGAAGTTAAACCCTCAAGCCCAACCGGGCCTCGAGCGTGCAGTTTATCATTAGAAATACCAATTTCAGCACCGAGACCATATTCAAAGCCATCAGCAAAGCGGGTCGAGGCGTTCACCATTACAGAGGCAGAATCAACTTCTTTTAAAAATGCCATCGCACGGCTGTAATCTTCGGTGATGATCGCTTCAGTATGTTTGGAGGAATAGGTGTTGATATGGGCGATTGCCTCATCCATATCTGCGACCACCCTCACTGCGAGAATAGGCGCCAAGTATTCTGTAGACCAATCAAGCTCATCTGCTTTAGCAAGGTAAGGATAATCATGCAAGATGGCGTGCGCAGTGGAATCGCAACGCAACTCGACTTTTTCTTTCAAATACTCTACCGCTAACAATGGCAGAATTTGATCGGCGATGCGTTCTGCTACCAACAATGTCTCCATCGTATTACAAGTTCCGTAACGATGACATTTCGCATTTAAGCCAATCTGAATGGCCTTTTCTAAATCCGCGCGATCATCGATGTAAACATGGCAAATTCCATCGAGATGTTTAATCATCGGCACGGTCGCTTCCCGCATCAATCGTTCGATTAAGCCTTTACCGCCGCGAGGGACGATCACATCAACAAATTCTGGCATGGTAATTAATGTGCCGACAGCCGCGCGATCGGTTGTGTCCACCACTTGGACGGCTTGCTCAGGCAAGCCTGCAGCGGTTAGGCCCTCCTTCACCAACATGGCCAAGGCACGATTACAATGTATCGCTTCTGAACCACCTCGCAGTATCGTCGCATTGCCACTCTTGATGCACAAGCCAGCCGCATCTATGGTTACGTTAGGTCGAGCTTCGTAAATAATGCCGATCACGCCAAGAGGTACGCGCATCTGTCCAACTTGAATGCCCGAAGGACGAAACTTCAAATTAGAGATTTCACCGATAGGGTCGGATAAGCGTGCGATCTGTTCCAAGCCCTCAGCCATCGTTGCGATCGCTTTCTCGCTTAATGCCAAGCGATCGAGCATTGCAGCTTCCATACCGGCTTCTCTTGCGGCAGTCAGATCCATTTCATTTGCAGCGCGCAAGGCCGGTGCTTCGCGACGAATCGCTTCGGCGATTGCTAATAAAGCCTTATTTTTAGTGGCCGTATCCGCTTTGGCCATCGCACGTGAAGCTGCACGCGCCTGTTGGCCTAGGGTTTGAATGTAGGTGGCTATGTCGCCGTTGTTTTTTTCAGAGCTCATGTTTAGAACGCTTCTAGTCTATTTGTTTAAACGACGCACTGTCGCTCAGCTTTGTAATATTGCATAGTTGGGATGCAGCGCTAGGTGCTCAGCACGCACTACACGATCACCCTACATGTCGATAATGCGAGCATGAGCAACAACGCGATGTGCCCAACTAGGCTATTTGGCGATTTGGCGAAGCCTTAATTTGCTTTGGCGACGCGCAAACCCAAATGCAACAGAGCATCCCAAGCATCACCAGCAAACTTCGGTGCACGCAGACCTTTTACCATTTTGTCGATTTGTGCAGCGTCTTGTAATGCTGCTTGTAAAGTCGCTAGGCTCACGCGACGTAAAGCGGGTTCCATGAGTTTTTCTCTTGGTCCCCAGATGCGATACTCTTTCAAGAGTGCACCTAAGGGGCGTCCTTGTGCGACACCAGATTTTAATTTGAGTAAGGTACGTAATTCTTCTGCCATTGCCCATAGCACTAAAGGTAATGCTTCGCAGATCGGAAGAGCGTCGTGTAGGGAAAGAGTGTCTTCGCCTGTGTAGAT
>CALKVB010000602.1 GCA_937996605.1 uncultured Oxalobacteraceae bacterium
GCTGCGAACCTTTTCAGGAAGTTGGTTGTTCAAATCTATCTCGGCCACTGATACGCATGCTAAATTTGTGTATTCCATCAAGACACATTGGTGGACGATTCCTTGGGTATCAGAGTTGGTCGTGCGTTGGTATTTTTCTAGAATCATTCAATCAAGATTAGATGGTTTGAAGACCTATTATGAGCAGCGTGCCCAAACTACTGTTTGAAATCTCGCACCCCTGAAACTTTTTTGTGAAACAATGCTACTGAAAGAATCGTATGCTACACATCAACAATCGTGAACACTTGAGTGACTTCATCCGTTTGAATGAACAATGGATTTCAGAATACTTCGCGCTCGAAGATGTTGATCGTGCCTTGGCGGCGAATCCAGCTGGTGTGATGGACAAGGGCGGTTTTATTTTCACCATGACTGATGGTGATGAAGTTGTAGCTTGTTATGCCCTTTTCAAACGCGGCGAAGATGATTTTGAATTGGCTCGCATGGCAGTATCACCCAGACGACGGGGTGGTGGCTTCGGACGGCAATTGATCGAAGCGGCGATAGCGAAAGCGACAGAACTACAAGCTAAACGTGTGTATCTGGTGTCGAATACCAAACTTGAAGCTGCCATTGCTTTGTATCAGAAAACAGGATTTGTCACGACATCGCTCGGTCAACATCCTGTGTATGCACGTGCCAATATCGAAATGGAGCGTGTGTTGCGATAGCGTATTCGTACGCCATAAACTAAATTAGCAATAAGCATAATCATATCGTGAAAATTTGGGCTCGATTTTTAGCTTGAATTTGCGAAACGCTGGTTGGGAAAATTGACTTATTTTTCTACATCATTGTGAGACAATAGGGAATGTTTTTTGCCCATCTCCTGCCCTTGCTGCGCTTTCCCTCGCATCTTTCCCATTGCGTATATGCGCTTGGATTTCCTTTAGGCGACTCGCCTCTCGATAGAGTAAATTGAAACTCTCGAAGGGAATCATACGACCATCGGCCTGCGCAAAATGGATGCAAGATTTCTTGAGAGCGCGTACATCTAATGAATAGGCATCCATGAATTGGACGATCAACACACGAAACACATTGTCATAACGAAGGTTTTGTGGCGCAGATATCAATGGTAGACAACACATTAATTCGGACAAGCAGTTGGCTTGAGATTCTGGTGAATGATTGGTAGAGAATAGTTTGAAAATCTGATCCTTCATGCCGCGTTTGAGGTTCTCATCGCGTTCGAACACTATCGTATTACCACTACCTTCGACCAAAGACTTTGGGTCGAGGTAGCGCGTTAATGGCACTGTTTTTTCTTCTGTTTTTAATGCATAAGCCATCGCTAAGGTATCGGGGTTGCATGGCACAGGAACGATGTCTTCGAGCGTAAACACGGAGGTCTGTTGAGTTATCTTCCGGCGTATTTCTGATACCGTTAAGCGATGTAGTCGAGCATCGTAATTTTCTACTCTACCCGCATCTTGAATTGGTTGTAGCGTGACACCGCGCACACACTTTTGCTGCAATCCAAACTCAATAATCTCTCCAATTTCATCGTCGTTTAACCCCTTTTTGAGCGTCACAACCAAGGTCGTGGAGAGGTTCACTTCGTTCAAATTATCTAGCGCTTGCTGCCGTATGCGCCTTAAGTCTGCGCCGCGTAATTGTTGATGCACCTCGGCACGGAATGAATCAAACTGCAGGTACACTTCTACCCCCGGTGCGTAGCTGGCAAGGCGCTTCACGAAGCCCTTATCTTTTGCTAGGACGATGCCATTGGTGTTAATCATGACATGCTTAATTGGCCGTGCTTTTGCTGCATCCAGAATTTCCCAGAATTGGGGATGCAAAGTCGGCTCACCGCCCGATAGTTGCATCACATCGGCTTCACCCTCGTTCTTGACCACGGCGTCTAGCATTTTAATGATTTCTGCTAAGGGTTTATGCTGTTCGCGATGTGTACCGCTCTCTGCATAACAAACAGGACAATTCAAATTACAGTTGTCGGTAATTTCTACGATCGACAAACAAGAATGCTGCATGTGATCGGGGCATAAGCCGCAATCATAGGGGCAACCATATTCCATCTTCGTGTTAAATCGCAGCGGCATCTCAGGATGCTTAACAAATACTTCGCGACATAATCGATAGTATTCAACATCATCGCTGATCAGCACCCGTTCACTGCCATGTGCAGTACACCATTTGTCCATGTATACGTGTTGGTCTTTGAAAATGATTTTTGCTTCGACCGGATGCAAGCAACGTGAACAAACAGAACTTGTGGTGTCGTAGAACAAGTATGGGCGTATTTTTCGGGACATGGTTAATTTAATTTTGATGCCGTAGTTTGCGCAAATCGCGCCATACTAATGGCAGATATAAAGCCAATGCGATAATACAAACAACTTGAATACCGCTCAGAGAAAAAGCGTATAGAAAAGGTTTTGGTTTGATGCCATCAATCGCCAAACGCGATAGCAAATAGCCTGCAAGATACAGCTTGAACATTAAGCCTGGCACTGGCAGCCAATGCGCCCGATGTTTCAAAAGCCATGTGCCCCACAGCGAAACGAAGATGATTTCATAGATTTGCGTGGGATGCC
>CALKVB010000603.1 GCA_937996605.1 uncultured Oxalobacteraceae bacterium
CACTGGCAGAAACACTGCAAATGCTTGGCTTGTCGCATCGTACCAAGTTTGTGGTTTCTCCGCATTGGGATCAACGTAAGTGTTGCGCAATTCTTCAATGAAAATCGCATCAGCACGACGCAGCAGATCTGCAAAATCTTTCTTCACTTCACCCAAAATACGAACACCCAAACCTGGGCCTGGGAACGGATGACGGTACACCATACTATGTGGCAAGCCTAGCGCAACACCGAGCTTACGCACTTCATCTTTAAATAACTCTCGCAAAGGTTCGAGCAATTTGAGATTCAATGTATCTGGCAAACCACCAACATTGTGGTGACTCTTAATAGTATGGGAACCTTTTTTACCTTTGCCCGCACTTTCGATCACATCAGGATAGATCGTACCTTGTGCTAACCATTTTGCGTTTTTCAGTTTGCCGGATTCGGCTTGGAAAACTTCAACGAATTCACGACCAATAATTTTACGTTTCGCCTCTGGGTCAGTAACACCGGTCAAATGCCCCATGAATTGATCTGTCGCATCGACATGAATTACCTTCACGCCCAAGTTGTTGGCAAACATCTCCATAACCATTTTGCCTTCGTCCAAGCGCAACAAACCATGGTCGACAAATACGCAAGTCAACTGATCGCCAATTGCACGATGAATCAAGGCTGCAGCAACACTGCTATCTACACCACCGGAAAGACCCAGAATGACTTCATCTGTACCGACTTGTGCGCGAATAGATGCGACAGCTTCAGAGATGTAGTCAGGCATGTTCCAGTCAGATTTACAGCCGCAAATCTCGTGCACAAAACGACCGATAATTGCTTCACCTTGAACAGTATGTGTCACCTCAGGATGGAATTGCACCGCATAAAAACGACGCTCCTCATCGGCCATCGCCGCGATTGGGCAATTGTCAGTCGACGCCATCAATTTGAATCCTGGCGGCATGTCATTGACTTTATCACCATGGCTCATCCACACCTTCAACATGCCATGACCTTCTGCCGTGACGAAATCATTAATTCCATCTAATAATTTTGTATGACTGCGGGCACGAACTTCTGCGTATCCAAATTCACGCACCTTACCATTTTCAACCTTACCACCCAATTGCTCTGCCATCGTTTGCATACCATAGCAAATACCGAGTACAGGCACCCCTGCGTCATACACAGCTAATGGAGCGCGTGGCGTATCACCTTCGGTCACACTACTCGGACCGCCAGATAAAATGATTCCAGAAGCGCCATAATTACGCACAAACTCATCGCTTACATCGTAAGGATAAACTTCTGAGAAAACACCCGCGTCACGCACACGACGTGCGATCAATTGTGTGACTTGCGAACCAAAATCAAGGATGAGAATTTTTGAGTGCATAATAATGTAAAGTAAGACTTCAATTGATAATTTCGTTGTCGTCAGGTGATGCCTGTACGATTTTTATACCAGACTGTCTGGCATTGCGTAATGCGCGTTCCGCCAAGCTTATAAGCGTATTGGAATCATGGTGATTGAAAACGCTAGTGGAAGATATTCCGATGCTGATGGATACATCAACTGTTTGGTCGCCCAGCTTCTCTTGATGCGTCAGAACCGATAACCTAATGCGCTCTGCTACTGCGGCGGCTACGAGATTCGATGCACCCGGCAACACCACCATAAAGGCATCGCTTTCAAATCGTCCCAAAGCATCAAATGGTCTGATACAAGATCGCATTCGACTGACCACTTTGAGTAGTAAGGTATCGCTAAACACACTGCCATAACTCTCTCGAAGTGCGCTATATTGGTCGACACCAATGAACAGCAATGAAAGCGGTTTATCTGCCTTAGCACAGCGCTCCATCTCTAGACTCAATGAGCGGATAATTGCTCCGCGGTTCCACATTCCTAACACCGGGTCTAGCAGAGCATCACGCTTTAAGCTCCGAATCTGGCGTCGCATTTCATTTGCTTCCAAACGCATTACGCCAACATCAAGCTCACGTTCAACCATATGTGCCAGATCTGCAAAAAGCAACCTAGATTCGTCATCAAGCTCGCGCACAACATAATCGATCAAAAAAATATTGCCAACCAGTTCTTCATCAGAGTTGAAGATTGGATGGCGAGCACAAAATCGAATATGTGGATCTGCTTGCACACAAGGGTGTTGATTAAACCTTTCGTCTCGCGTTAAATCCGCGATCACGTCAATTTCGCTAGCAAAATCCATGAAGTCGCAAAGACTAGCTTCTTGCATCACCATGGCTAATTCACTGCGACCAAAGCGCGCAGCAAGATGCCCAAAACTCACTAAGCAATTTGCTACTGAAAAAAGTCTAACCCCCATGCGCTCAAAGCGAGCCATTCGAACTTCATAACTCTCAATGCCAACCATTACGGTATTCGCATTATCAAGAATCAAGTCAACGCGGCTCGTCTGCTCCAGCGGTGTCACCATTGTTTGCTCCGTATTTGAAACACTTCGCTACACGCTTAACAGGCAAGAACAGAATCAATCTGCTCGGTAATTTGGTGCTTCTTTCGTAATTTGAACGTCATGGACATGCGACTCACGCATGCCAGCAAGATCGGAAGAGCACACGTCTGAACTCCA
>CALKVB010000604.1 GCA_937996605.1 uncultured Oxalobacteraceae bacterium
CGCGGCTGGGATCATTTCGGCGAATTTGATTTCTTTACACGTCCATCCTTTCCGTAGCTTTTACAATGAGTTAGCGATCGTCGTCGGTTTGCTATTTGCATTTTTGGCGTATTTGTTCTCGCATCGGGAGAAGGTATTCTTACCAGGTATTTTGCTTCTACCTGTTTCGATTCTGCTGATGCTCTGTTTGCATGCAATTGTCTTGCTTTACTCTGGACAATCAGTATTCATTGCAGCCATGTATCTAGCCTTGGCTTGCATAGCGATCATTTTTGGCGCTAACTATTGTTCGGATGATGTTAGCAGAGAGCGTTTTTGTTTTGCCTTCGCTTCAGCCCATTTGTTTGCGGCGCTCATATCAGTTGCGATTGAAGTGATTCAGATTCTCGAATTCGATCTACGACCGTTTGCGATGTATTTGACGATTCAGGGGCAAACTGGAGTGCGGCCTTATGCGAATCTCGCGCAACCCAATCAATTGGCGCTCTTACTTTGTTTTGGTATCGCATCGCTTTGGTGGCTAAATCAGCGAAAGTGCTTAAATAATTTGATTTCTTTTTTTGTGGCGATGGCGTTAGTGTTTGGGTTGGTGCTTACCCAATCGCGAATCGCTTGGATCATTTTGCCATTGTTTTTGCTATTTGCTAGTTCGGGTTTGTTTGGCCAGCAAAGGAAAAGTTTTTGGTTGTTATTGGCACTCTTCACTTTGTATATTTTGCTGACGTGGTATTTGCCGGAAATTTCTAGCATGCTCGGCTACTCGAGTGGATCTGTGGTGGAGCGAGTCAGTGGGCGTTCAGAGCGCACGGTATTGAGCGAACAAGCGATTGAAATGATACGTATGCACCCATGGCTGGGAATTGGATGGGCAAAGTTTGGTGCTTATCAAGTGCAAATTGGTGCTGACTTTTCACCGTCTATTTACGCAGAACACTCGCACAACCTGGTATTGAATCTAGCTGCGGAACTGGGCTTGCCGTTTGCGATTGTTTTTTTTGGTGGAATCTTAGTGTGGCTGGTGAAGGTTTGCTGCACAAAACAAATGCGACTAAATACAGAAATTAGTTTAGCGCTGCTTTTTTTTATTGCCGTCGGTGTACATAGTCTAGTTGAATTTCCACTTTGGTATACCTTCGTCTTGTTACCGATCGCTTTGCTTCTCGGTATGGTTCATCAACACCGTTGGCAAGCTCGCTGGCAAATATCGCGCACTTACTTAGTATTTATCTCGATAGGTGGTTTAATTGCCACCGCGGCTTTTACTTACGACTATCAGCGGACTGTTGAAGGTTTTCAGGCTTTTCGTCAAACTTCGGATTTCGCAAAAGTCGATTCAAAAAAGGTGAAGAAACCAAGCTTCACACTGTTACCGGATTTTTTTGACTATTTTGAGTTGCTGCTTATCTCACCCAGTGCAGGAATGTCGAAAGAAGATATTGAATTTGTGGAGCAGGGAAGTAGACGTTTTGGTTTTGTCCACATTCTGAATAAGCTGGCAGAAGTTTATGTGCTAAATGGACGCCAGCAGGATGCTGTGCGCACGATGATGACCTTGCATCGTTTGCACCCTTTCTACTACGCCGAATACCATAGTTATTGGCAGAAACTTGCTGAGAAGGACCAGCGCTTCGCACTTATCCTTCGTGAAATGCCGATCAGTGATTAGGTCTTGGCATCCACCTCAGCATCGATGTCAGCGAGCCACTCACCAGATTTACCACCTCGTTTTTCCAATACACGAATGTCGCTCATCACCATACCTCGATCGACCGCTTTACACATATCGTAAATGGTGAGGAGTGCGACTTGGACTGCGGTTAGGGCTTCCATTTCGACGCCAGTTTGACCGCGCGTTTCTACCTGCGCAGTGCATTCAATCGCCTGTGTTGATTCCTTTACTGCGAAGTCTATCGTGACACGTGTTAAGGCCAGTGGGTGGCATAATGGAATCAGATCGCTAGTGCGTTTTGCCCCCATAATGGCGGCGACTCTGGCGATCCCAAGCACGTCACCTTTTTTAGCATTGCCTTCGGTGATCATCTGTAAGGTGCTTTGTTTCATACGAATCTTCCCACGAGCAACCGCAACTCGATGCGTGCTCGCTTTATCGCCAACGTCCACCATATGCGCCTGTCCAGTCTCGTCAAAGTGTGTAAATGATTCTGAAACCAATGAATCTGCGGATGATTTGTTAGGCATAGATGAACAAAAAAATTAATTGTGAGTTAAGATAAGCAATCAAGCATGCGTATATACAATGCGTTTGGTAATTGTCTGTTGTGAAGTTTTTGTGATCATATCACCGTGAAAAAAGAATTTCTGTCTTTTCGTAATAACTTGATGCAGCTCATGATAGCGAGCTGTTTTTCGCTATTAAGCTTGCCTAGCGTAGTGATTGCGCAAGGGCAATCTCAAAAATTGCCAAGCTTAGGTGATGCTGCCCGTGCTGATTTATCTCCAGTAATGGAAAGAAAATTGGGCGAGCAAGTCATGACCAGTGTTCGTCGTGATCCTGATTTTATAAATGATGGCCCGGTATCGGAGTACTTGAGCAAACTGGGAAACAGCTTACTCGACAAACGACCTGATGCGCGTGGCGAAGAACGCTATGATTTTGAGTTTTTTGCGGTGCGTGATCCGGTACTTAACGCCTTCGCTTTTCCGGGGGGATTTATTGGTTTTCATTCGGGGTTGTTATTAGCTGCGCAAACTGAATCTGAATTAGCTTCGGCGATGGGGCACGAGATAGGTCACGTTTCACAACGCCATATTGCTCGTATGTTAGGGCAACAAAAACAAGATGTTTTGATTCCTTTAGCAGCGCTTCTATTGGCAGCTTTGGCTGCGAAGTCTAGTCCCGATGCGGCGATGGCGATGGTGGTTGGTGGTCAGGGGCTAACCATACAAAGACAGTTGAGTTTTAGCCGCGATGCCGAGCGCGAGGCGGATCGTATTGGTTTCCAAATTCTCAAAGATGGAGGCTTCGATACCTCGGGTATGTACGCCTTCTTCGGACGCATGCAACACGCCTCCCGCAACTATAGTGACAATGGGCTGTCTTATTTACGTAGCCATCCCTTAACCACGGAACGTATGGCCGATATACAAGGTCGCTTATATGGTGAACGTTATCGTCAAAGAGTTGATGGGCTCGATTTCTATTTGATGCAAGCGCGTGTGCGGGTGCTGCAAGATAGTAAAGCGCAAGGCCTGATGGATGCCAAAGTCGTGTTTGAAAATCAAATTCAGAACGGTAATGAAGAAAGCCGCTTGAGCGGGAAGTATGGGTTGGCTTTTGTTGCTTATAAAAAAGCGGACTTCAAACAAGCTGAAACGATATTGAATGAGCTATTGAAAGAGCTTGAACAAAATCCTAAACAGAAAAAGTGGTTGAAGGAAATTAGCGCCTTTGCGAGTCTTGCGATTGATATCGAAATTGGCCTTAAGCATGTCGATCAAGCCGTGGCTAAGGCCAAGGCAGCAGTACGAGATTTACCTTTGGCGCGCGGTATGGTGTACCAATATGCAGATGTGCTGATCGAAGCAAAGCACTATGAAGAAGTGGAGAGTTTTTTGCGTGATCAGATTGCCTTGTACCGTCGTGATGCGCGTTTGCAGCAAGAGCTCGCGAAAGCTTACGCAGCGCAGAATAAAGAAGCCTTGCAGCATATCGCTTTAGCCGAATCGTATATGTTAGAGGGTGCTGTGCCTGGCGCGTTACAACAACTAGAAATCGCGCGAACCGCGAAAGACGTGAAGTATTACGATTTGTCGGTCATCGACGCCAAAGAGCGCGAATGGAAAGAACGTTACAAAGAAGAGATTGAAGCAGAAAAGAAACGCGGTGACTCTCGTTCAAATTTGAGTATCCAAAGCCAGCGTTTGGATGGAAGTGGCTTAGCAAATATGTCAACGATAAATGAGACTAAATCGAATTCTCAAATGACGAATAGGGCTCAAGGTTTCTCGTCGATGGCGGCTAAACGTGGCTTAGATTGATATGCTTTTTCTTGCATGAGTTTGGCGAGAGTGTTGAACTGAACTGGAATCGAAGCACCACGCCAATGAAGGCTGAGTGTGCCCTCGCAATGGTTTGTTTCGATGATTGTGCTCAACTGATCGTCGCTGATTTTTTCTTCATTCAGACGCAGTAGGGCGATAGTGTCGAGCAAATCTCTATCATCGACTTGCGCCAATTTTTCGCCCGCTTGAATCACCACATTCCCATCTTGCAAGAGATAGGCAAGTTCCAGCATGTCGATCATTTCGCCATTTTGTAAACGCCACTGTTGAGTTGGTAGTAATTGCGCAATGTAAGGTGTCGCTTCTAAATCGACATAGACTTTTTGTGGGCCGTTCTGAAAGTACCAACAACCGTGGGCATCGACCCCGTAATTTCGATTGATAAATTGTTGAAGTGCGCTATTGCGTATGGTGTCACCCACTAAGTTTAAAGCTTGTGCCCGCTCATCGCGCATGCGCCAGTTGCCACGCGCATCGAGTGCGAGCCAAGCGTAGCAGTGAGGCACCTTGGGCCATTTGGCCATGGCCGCTTTAACAATATCATCCATGTTGATCAAGGTATGTCAGCATGCGTTGCGGTAACCAAGTCAGTTTGCCGGGGAAAGGACTTTGTGCAAATCCGACATGACCGCCATGTTCAGGAAATTCTAACTGCACCGCGGGGGCTGCATTTTGCGGTAAAAAGTGTGCAGGTAAAAATGGGTCATTTTTCGCATTGAGAACGAGTGTGGGGATGCAAATGTCATTGAGCACCAAACGTGCGCTGGCGCGGTGCCAATAATCTTGAACATCACGGTAACCGTGTAAAGGCGCGGTGACAACGTTATCAAATTCAAATAAATTTTTGGCGCTAAGCATCGCGGCTTTGTCGAACAAGCCTGGAAACTGTTCGAGCTTTGCTAGGCATTTCGGTTTTAAAGTTTGCAAGAATTTTTGGGTATAAACCCAATTAAATCCGCGTGACAAAGTGGCGCCACTATTGGTGAGATCGAGCGGAGCGGACACTGCACAAGCCGCATCAACGATGCTGGCCGATTGTTGTGATTCGCCCAGCCAACGGAGTAAAGCATTGCCGCCGAGTGAAACGCCAGCGGCATAGAATTTCGCTTGCGGATATCGCGCTTTGAATTCGTGATGAAGGCGTCGCAATATCCAGTTAACTTCCTGAGAATCGCCTGAATGATAGAAACGCGGCGCATGATTTGGGGCGCCAGAACATCCACGGAAATGTGGTATTACACCATGCCAGCCACGCTCCTTGATTGCTGCCATGGTGGCGCGAGCATAATGACTATCACTTGATCCTTCGAGGCCATGGAAAAGTGCCAACATCGGTTGGCCGGGTTTTCCTTCAATGAAATCGAGATCGATAAAATCATGATCGGGAGTCGTCCAACGCTCGCGTCGGAATTGCAAACTAGGTTTGCGCATGAACAGCGCAGGCACGATAGTCTGAAGGTGGCCGCCAGGTAACCAGTTTGGAGAAATGTATTGCATAAGGTGTCTGTCAGCAGGCACTAGTGAAGTATGCTGGCTTTGAATAAATCGAGCGGTGCTTTACCCGCAGCGACCGATGCATGATGGGTTGTAATGCGCCAGCCTTTTGGCGTTTTGATGTACACGTTAGTCGCAATTATGTGTACATCTTGTGCGGCTTCGATCCCACTGTGAAAAGTTTCAACCACACTGTGCACCGCCGTTAGCATATTGTGAATGGCGTGCAGCTGGGTCGTGTGGATATGTACACTGCCATTTTCAAAAATAGTTTCCCAAGAGGCGCGAATTTCAGCGTGGCCAATTAGGCGCGGAGAGTTCGGATGCACGCAGACGATCTCTTCATCATCGGCCCATAGCGACATTAATCCTTCGATGTCGCCGCGTGAAATAGCGTCATAGAATGCGACCTCGAGTTCGTCGGCACTTCCGTTAAACTGTTTTTTTGCAGGCATAGATTTCCGACGAAATAATGGGCAACTAGTTTAGTGGCTCTGATTTAGTGGCCTTTAATTACGGCACCTGGTGCGAGTGTGTAAGTCGTACCACAATAGGAGCAGGTCGCGCTGCCGCCATGAGACAAGTCGAGAAATACTTTCGGATGCGAAGACCACAAAGGCATCGCTGGGTTAGGGCAGTGTGCTGGTAAGTCTTTGGCTTGCAGTTCAACAGGAGCGGCGTTTGGCTTCGCTGACATGGTGTTCTCCTAAATTGGGAAAATGCGTGGGATGTAAATAGAGAAGATCCAAACCTTAGACAATCATTGGGTCTGCTCGATCACAATAATGTGCGCAATTTTAACGGATTCTGCTGTGCTTGAGGAGACTGGGTGCGTAAGGTGCTTTCAAACAGAGCTGTAAGTGGTCGCGATGATGAAGGGGATGCATGCTTAATCATCGTCAAACTCGGGCAAGTGTTGAGAATGCCGTTACAATAGCGGTTTCGTGTCTTTCTTTCGCGTTGAAACGCATTCCCGCTCATGTTATTTAATTGGAAATCTCCAGCTTTCATAGAAGGCGCTCGCATGAGCGCTCCCTCGCAGTTTGGAATGGGTGCTTGGGGTTTGGTGGTGGGTGTTGCCATGATCAAGGCGGGTTTGACTTTGTCACAAGCCCTAGGCATGACGCTCTTGGTGTTTGCTGGCTCCGCGCAATTGGCGGCTTTGCCCTTAATGGCGGCTCATGCGCCAGTGTGGGTCATTTTTGTAACAGCCTTAATCGTCAATCTACGGTTTTTGATTATGTCGGCCTTAATCGCACCGCGCTTTGCGCATTTACATTGGTTTAAGCGTACGGTACTCGGTTTCTTTACTGGAGATATTACGGTTGCACTGTTTATGAATCGCTTTCCGCAGATGTGGAGTTCGGCTGCTGAAGAGCGAGAGCAGCGTGACTTTCTAAAGGGTTTAGTCGTGCCGAATTGGTTCGTTTGGCAGATCACATCCATTATCGGTATTTTGCTCGGCAGCCAAGTGCCTACCCATTGGGGGCTTGGCTTTGCGGGCACCTTGGCGATACTTTGCGTGATGTTGCCTCTGGTGCAAAATCGTCCAGCGGTTGGTGGGGTCGTTCTTGCCAGTGTAGTGGCGGTAGCGGCACATGCCTTGCCGTATAAGCTTGGCTTATTGCTAGCGGTTATTGTGGGTATGGGCTTTGCGATGTGGTTGGAAGAACATTTTGAGGCAACTGATTCTGTAGCGCAGCCAGACCAAGGAGATCAGGCATGAGCGATCTAGAAGTCTGGTTGGTGATTATTTTTCTCACTGTGGCGACAGTTATCGATCGCAGTGCTTTTTGGTTAGTTGGGCATCACATCAATTTGCCCAAACGAGTGCAAGAGGCATTACGCTATGCGCCTGCCTGCGCCTTGGCTGCGATCATCGTGCCTGACTTGTTTGTGAATGGTGATCAAATTGATATGTCGATTGCCAACCCCAAGATGATCGCTGGTATTCTTGCAACCGTATTTTTTCTATGGCGCCGCAATATGTTAATGACCATCGTTTTGGGAATGAGCGTGTTTACCGCCGCCAGACTTTGGATTTCTTAGTTTTTGGCCTAATTATCCCCGCTCAAACTTCCGATTTCGCACAAAAAACCGTGAAATTGCCTCGCTGTTTGGTAAAATACGCGATTACAAGAAATTTGTTGAAATTGCTCAAAAGGCAATTTTAGTCTCGGTGGCAAATTTCTCAGTGTCCACAATATGCACTGTGCGCAAGCGGTCTCGATGTAGCAAATAAAGTAAATCCTCCATTCTTTTACGGTCCTGAACATGCAATTAGA
>CALKVB010000605.1 GCA_937996605.1 uncultured Oxalobacteraceae bacterium
TGCAAAATTATGCAGCCTTAACTTCTTACACCATGGGCTTTATGGTACTTGGTTACTTGCTCGGTGCATTTACGATTCCCCGTTTTCTCTCGCAAAAAAATGCCTTGGCTTTGTGCGCAGTGAGCGGCATCGTGTTTGCCCTTGGTGTGATGTATGCCTCAAGCACCGAACAAAACATTTCCCAAGTGTTACTCGCTTGGGCGGGAGTTCCTACGGTACCGAATACTGTCTTGTTTCTGGCCATGTTAGGGTTTTCTAATGCGCTCGTCTGGCCCGCTGTATGGCCGCTGGCATTGGAAGGCTTAGGCCGATACACTGCTGCAGGTTCTGCCGTACTGATCATGGGTATTTCAGGTGGTGCGATATTACCTCTCGCCTATGGCCACTTTTCTGATCACGGTGGCGCCCAGCAAGCATATTGGGTAATGCTGCCCTGCTATGCTTTGATCTTATTGTATGCGCTTAAAGGCCATACCTTGCGTCATTGGACTTCGACATCAAAATAATTATGCTTAAGCTCGACTCACTACATCAACAATTGCTACTGCCCGGCACTAAAGGTTTGGCATTACGCGAAGCGCTACCACAACACGCTATCGCGGCACAGCAATGGAAGCTATTAAACGCCGATACTAGTTTTCCTGTCGCAGTATTAAAAGACAGTGCTTTACAACACAATCTCAAGTGGATGAAGCAATTTTGTGAAGGTATGAATGTAGTGTTGGCGCCGCATGGCAAAACCACCATGTGCCCACAGCTATTTGACATGCAACTAGAGAATGGTGCTTGGGGAATGACGCTGGCAACGGTGAATCAAACCATGATTGCCCATCGCTTCGGTGTGCGTCGTGTGCTCTTAGCCAATCAATTAGTGAGCGCTAGCGATACGCAGGCGATCTTGGCTGTGATGAAAAACGACCCTAGGTTTGAATTCTTTGCTCTGACAGATTCCCTCGAAGGTGTAAAACGTCTTGCCCAGCAAGTGCGTGATGCGGGTCTATCGCGCCCTCTGCACTTATTGGTGGAGCTTGGTTTCCCAGGCGGGCGCACGGGTTGTCGAACTCAAGCGGAAGCCATCGCGGTGGCGCGCGCAATTCATGCTAGCCCGTATTTGCGGCTCGCTGGTATTGAAGGATATGAAGGATTACTCGTCAGTAAACATCGCGAACAAGATTTGGTCGCCGTACGAGAATTTATTGATAGCCTTATTCAACTCTGCAAAATCGCCGACACCGAACAATTGTTTGAATCAGATCAGATTCTGCTCTCCGCTGGTGGTTCTGCCTATTTTGATTTGGTCGGTCGTGGCTTTGAACATGAACTAACACTCTCGCGCCCCGTCACTGCCATCTTACGCAGCGGTTGTTATGTAACGCATGATCATGGCTTCTATCATGCATTAGTCAATGAAATGCAAACACGCGAAAGCCAGGTCAAAGCAGAAAATCTGAAACCAGCACTCGAAGTCTGGAGCATGGTGCAATCTCGTCCTGAGCCAGATCTCGCCATTCTCACTATGGGCAAACGTGATGCCTCTTACGACATCGACTTACCTTTCCCCGTATGGCACCATAGTCCCGGCACTCAGGATGCACCGCAAGCTTTACCAGCAGGCTGCAAAATCGAAAAAATGAATGACCAGCACGCTTATCTGCGCTTACCTGCTGATAGTGAACTCAGCCAAACTTTGCGCGTGGGCGATTTGGTTGGATGTGGTATTTCACATCCGTGTACAACCTTTGACAAATGGCCTTTGATCTTGGTGGTGGACGATCATTACCAAGTTAAATCAGCGGTCAACACCTTTTTTTAAATTCGATATGTTCGGTCACGAGTAAGGACAACAGCGAGAGCCATAATGAGAGCCATGATGGGAGCCATGATAAGCGCCAATACCTACGATATTGTTATCCGTAATGCAGATATCCTCGATGGTAGCGGCACCGCTGCCTATCGCGCCGACATTGGCATTATTGAGCAAAAGATTGTGGCCATTGCGCCAGCCTTGAGCTTACGCGGCTACGAAATTCTCGACGCCACCGGTCTTGTCGTTGCTCCGGGTTTTATTGATGTGCACACCCATGATGACCGTGAAGTTTTGGATGCACCAGCGATGTTGCCAAAGCTCACGCAAGGCGTCACCACCGTCATCACGGGGAACTGCGGCATTAGCCTTTCACCGTGGCAAGCCGATCGCGTGCCACCTGCGCCGCTCAGTTTAATTGGCACCCAAAACGATTATCGCTATAGCAGCGTACAGGATTACGTCAAGGCGATTAAACAAGTGCAGCCGGCAGTCAACGTTGGTGTTTTAATTGGGCACTCAACTCTACGCGTGAACGCCCTGAGAGACCTCACTCGCGCTGCGAACGCAGAAGAACTGGCACAGATGCAAGACTTGCTGGCCGAAGGCATGCATGCGGGCGCCTTGGGTTTTAGTTCAGGCTTGTTTTACCAAACCAGTAAAGCTGCAGACAATCGCGAAGTGATTGAGTTAGCCAAAATCAGTGCTGCCGCGGGTGGCGTTTATACCTCACATATTCGAGATGAATACAATGGTGTCCTCGATGCCTTAGCCGAAGCCTGCGATGCTGGTCATGAAGCCAATCTGCCTGTGATTTTATCGCATCATAAATGTGCTGGCCCCGCCAACTGGGGCCGTACTGTGGAAACCTTAGCCTACATTAGTGAGCGCAAACGCCAGCAAGCCATCGGCCTCGATGCCTATCCTTACACAGCGGGTTCTACTGTGCTCGATCCCGACTATGTCGACGGTGTGATTCGCATCATGATTAGTTTTTCGCAACCGCATCCAGAAATGCAAGGGCGCGATTTAGCGGATATCGCCGTTGAATGGGGCGTCGACCAAAAAGAAGCAGCGCGTCGCCTACATCCCGCTGGCGCAGTGTATTTTCAAATGCGCGAAGATGATGTCGAACGTGTGCTGAGCTATCCACACACCATGATAGGCTCTGATGGCTTACCGCACGACAGTCACCCACATCCACGCTTATGGGGTGCATTCCCTCGCGTATTGGGGCACTACAGCCGTGACAAAAAACTCTTCACTTTGGCCGAAGCCATACGCCGCATGACTACGCTCTCGGCAGATCATTTTGGCTTGAAACACCGTGGCCGCATTGCCACAGGATGCTGGGCCGACCTCGTGATCTTCGACCCTGCCACGATTACCGACCAAGCCACCTTCGCCTCTCCCAAGCAGGCCGCGACTGGCATACACTGGGTCTTGGTGAACGGCACCATTGCACTCGAACATGGCAAAGCTAGCGTGCACAGACATGGTCAATTCTTAGATAGACAAAACGAGAAGTTTTCATCTTGAAGAGCATGCTAATCATTAGTATCAAAACAATTAATTCTCACAATTTCTTGCTTTTTGATCGATAAGGTTAAAACTAGTTAAATTTCTGTGTGTTTCAAAGCAGTGCCATACGTCAACTTCTTGACACATAGCAATAAGCTGCTTATAAAGTTACATGTTTGGTAAAACTTTTTAAGCGTTCGCTACCGCCTTTCCCAAGCGCTCCCTAAACCAAATTTGCCTCACCTCATTCTTGCATTTTGCTTACCCTTTGAACATCTAAAGGAGTCATGTATGCGCAGTCTGCAGTCACGTCTTAATCTCCTCGTGCGCGTTGCCATTGCCCTGCTAATGGTGATTGGTTCGGTTGGCATCTTTAACACTTTTCGGCAAACCAAGACGGGGGATGAAATGGTGGCCAATTCCAAAGTCCTGCGTGCTCAAATGCAAGCGGATATGCTGCACGACACGATACGTGCCGATGTGCTCGATGCAATGCGTTTGGCTTCCGACAAAGGGTCAAGTGAGGCTGACAAGCAAGCTGTAGTGAATGATCTTAAAGACCACAGCAAAACCTTCAAAGAACAACTCAATTTCGTGGAAAGACAAGGTGCCACCGAAGTCAAATCTGTTTTGTCGACGTTGCAAACAGACTTAAACAGCTATCTCAAATCTGCGGACCTGGTGGTCCAACAAGTGCTAAAACAATCCGCCGATGTCAATGCTTCGTGGACACAATTCGAACATGATTTTAATACCCTAGAGAAGAGCTTAGAGAAGCTAGGTGACGCAATTGAAGCTGAAGTCGCTGGTAACGCTGCTCATAGCGCAAAACAAGGTCGGAACGCCATGATCATTAACATCATCGTCTTGATTTTAGGTGCGCTTGGAATGATCACACTAGCGCGTAAGTTGACCACCGACATCTTGACAGAACTAGGGGGCGAGCCTGAATCCGCAGCAAATGTCGTACGTGCGGTTACTGCGGGTGATCTGTCATTCAACATTGAATTGAAAAACGGTGATCAGCATAGTCTGCTCGCGTCGATGTCAGCATTGGTGGTGCGAATAAAATCCGTAATCGACAGCATCCATCAACTCACCCAAGATCAGCAAGCGGGGCGTTTAGATTCTCGCATTTCTACGCAAGACTTGCCGGGCGAATTCGCCACTCTCGCCAATGAAATTAATACTTTGGTCGAAGCGCAAAACCAAGACGTCAATATTCTGACAGATCTAATTGGTCAATATGGCCAGAATAATTTTGCGGCTCGCCTACCGCAACAAGCGGGAGACAAAGCAATACGCAACCAACAAATGGATGCAGTGCGGGATCGATTGCAGGCCAACTTACTGGAAGCGGAAACCAATGCACGTATCAAAATGGCTCTAGATTCCGTTGCTGTGCCGGTTCGTATTGCCGACAACGATGGCACCATCACTTATATCAACAGCGCACTGAAAGAAACACTGCACAAATACGAGTCGGCGTTCCGCGCACAAATTCCGTCTTTCGATGCCAATAAAGTTTTGGGTGGCAGTATAGGGATTTTTTATACCGATTCTGATGCTGCGCTACAACGCCTACGTAGTTTGAATAGCACGGTGAAGTCGCGATTGACATTAGGTGGCCGCGACTACGATGTTATCAGTAGTCCAATCACTTCATCCAATGGCGAGAAGATTGGTACAGTAGGACAATGGCTAGATATTACCGAACAACTGGCGATAGAAAAAGAGATAGCTTTCGTGGTCGAAGCAGCGGCCAATGGCGACTTTACCCAAGCGATTAGCGAAACGAACAAACAAGGTTTTTACTTGCAGCTCGCGACTGGAATGAATCATTTGATGAAGACCAGTGCACAAGGGCTCAACGATGTTATCCGTGTTCTGGGAGCCCTCGCTCAAGGCGATTTGACACAAAAAATTACACAAGACTACCAAGGCTCATTCGCTCAAATCAAAGACGATACAAATGCCACCAGCGCCAAGTTAGCAGAAATCATTAATGATGTACGAACCGCAGCAGATGAATTGAGTAACGCGGCCGAACAAGTTAGCGCTACCGCACAGAGCCTGTCCCAATCTTCGTCCGAACAAGCATCAGGTGTCGAGCAAACGAGTTCTTCGGTCATACAAATGTCGGCCTCGGTCAAACAAAATACCGAGAACGCCAAAATCACCGATGGCATTGCGAATCGCTCAGCCAATGAAGCCAAAGAAACGAGCAAAGCCGTGCTGCAAACCATACAAGCGATGCGAGATATTGCAGGAAAAATTGGCATTATCGATGACATCGCTTATCAAACCAATATGCTGGCGCTCAATGCTGCAATTGAAGCGGCGCGTGCAGGTGAGCATGGCAAGGGGTTCGCGGTGGTAGCAGCAGAGGTACGCAAACTGGCAGAACGTAGTCAAATCGCCGCGCAAGAAATTGGCGAGTTGGCGGCAGGCAGCGTCTCGATCTCTGAAAAAGCAGGTAAATTGTTGACTGAAATGGTACCTTCGATTGGTAAGACCTCGGATCTGGTACAAGAAATTACTGCAGCGTCTGAGGAGCAATCGGCAGGTCTTAATCAAATCAGTAAGGCCATGGAACAACTGAATGCTGTGACCCAACAAAACGCTTCTGCTTCAGAAGAATTGGCGGCGACATCAGATGTAATGTCCGGGCAAGCCGAGCAATTACAAACTTTAATGCAATTTTTTAACTTGCCTGCAACACGCTAGAACGGGCATATCGGTCCAAAAAATGAGCGTAATGGAAGCTTTTTTTCTTCCATTGCTCTTACTTTTTTATCTGCTATCGGTTACTCCTTAATGTATCAGCTACGCAGCGAAAACTTAGCGACTAACTAAGAACAAATCATCCCTTGCAAGCAAGCCATGCTTCTACTTTGGGGCGAACCGCACGCTCAACATCTACGCCTTTAGGAAACGTCCCCAGTGCGCCTTGCCTCGCCACAATACCGACATAGGATTTCGCTCTATCCCAATACGGATAAGCGCCGTAAGCACCAGGGCTAGAAATGCGGTTTGCGACACTACAGTTAAAACTAGTATTTTGACATTCATGCCAATAACCAAGGCCGTAATGCCATGCTTCCCCTAACACTGCTGCTGGTGAATAGACAAGTTTCACGTTGGCAGTTCGATCCATCAAATACTGCTGCATCATTTCTGCCGAGAGTAATTTCCCTGCTTTGAGTGCAGCAAGAAAATCAAGATATTCGGTCCCTGTCCAATGCATGCCCCCCGCTAATCGTGGGTTCGACATTGAGGGCAAATCATAGCTCGCTGTTTTGAAGAGCCCCGTTTGTTGTTGAAACTCGCTGAACAAATCCTGCCACGATGCTAAGCCACGTGCTTTCACCGCCATCAAACCCGCCACTTGTAGATGGCTACTTGAATAATAAAACTCCGACCCTGCTTGCATCTGATTGTTCGCATTACTGGTCGCAACACTTTGGGTGCAGCTTTCAAAATTCGCAAAACCAATATTAATACAAACAGGCTCTTCTGTGAGCCCCGAGGTAAAGCTCAACAACTGCGCAAGTGTCATTGAACGTAGTGGCGAGTTGGTAGGAATAGACCAATTCGGAATCCAATCTTGCGGTTTATCGTCTAACTTTAAAAACCCCCGCTCGACTTGACGCAAAATAATCATGGCACTCACCATCTTCGAGGTTGATGCAGATTCATACGAAGTGGTCATGCTTGAGCCGCCGCGGTTATATACGTAGCGACGCCCGTCATCCCGTTCAACTGCAAATGAGAAGTTGGTATCAGTCGTCAGCTGTGATAACTGTGTACCCATCTCGGTTTCAATTTGCGCCACATTGCAGGTGGCGGTTGGTGTCGACGTCGTGGATGTAGTGGATATGGTATTACCTGCCCCACCACATGCTGTGCAGGCCAAAGAAGTCAAAATTAGGCTTAAACGCGTTATTTTCTGTAGCTTACTTTGATTTCCGATCATGCTAACACTCCCCTCGTTCCACATCTATTCCACTCCTTGCAAGGGCCTCTTTCTGGTCGCTAACAAGAACTTTTCTTAACCTAGGCATGTAAACATAGACATATCAGATGCATAAATCATTGCCTTTTACAATCTATTACAGGCACTTACAGTTTTAAAGCTTCATACGATTATTCTATATAAGGCGATAAGCTAAGTTTCGTCGAAGCACCCCAATAAGACCGATGGCATGTCCACACTTTCTGCTGTATGCTAGCCGCTCACAGCTAGAGCCTGAAGGTGTATAGGTGAACTTTCGTGCCCACTCCTGCTCCAAACATGGTTTGCTAGAACAAGATCAACATCATAAAAATGGTTTCACTTACATATCAGGGGAATTTATGAAATACGCGTCTTTACCTAAAACACTGAATACTCGTCTGCGAATTTCAACACTGGTCGTTGCACTAGCGTGTGGCTCCTTTGCATCAATTACTCCACAGCTTACTTATGCGGCTG
>CALKVB010000606.1 GCA_937996605.1 uncultured Oxalobacteraceae bacterium
AATATACCTAGAAACTAAATTTATAAATTAAATGAGATTGAGGTGTTTTTAGAGTATTTTATCTAAAATTACCGTTTTTTGTCGCCATACTAGGCAGCAGCCATCAAAAGTCATTGATATTCAATTTTTTTATGACAGATATATGAAAAAGCAACGAGACTTATTTGCTGCACTGCGATAAAGTAACACCTGTCTCCTCCAACACCTCCTAAAGGTTTGGACTTAACCCGCAGCCTAGGCTAGCGGGTTTTTTTTTGCTTGTTCAAAGGTGGAGGGAAGAGAGAATGAAACTTTGATAGAAGAAAGAGGTCGATAGAGACTGAAAAACGGACCTTAGTGCAGTAACACGCTTTGTCCCATGTAAGAATCGAACTTCGCGAGAAATTCATCAATTTCCTCAATGCTAGGTTCATTCGAGATCAGCTGCTGCACATCGTGACGGAAAGTCTCTGCTTGCAAACCACCAATGAAACATTCACGGCGCACAGATTTATCCGTAATTTCGTAGCCACCGAAGCGTAAAGCTTCGTGTTCAGATTCAGCACCAAATTCGACGACGCTATATTGGTCGCTATTATAAATGATGTTCATTTTATTCATCCTTTCTCGGACTTAAGAATAACTATCCAGAAACAAACATGAACGACAAGGTGCTTATTTGTTTGTGTAAAAATAGCAAGGAAAGGAAAACTAGCCCTGCGTTAATAGTTACGGCAGAGCAAGGCTTGAACTTTAGAGGAAGTTTAAGAAGAATTTTCGAAGGCTAAGGACCAATTGCCGTCTATTTTCGTCAAGCGAGTGGATTAAAACATAGGAGAGTGGGCCGCCACTCAGGTCTGTGAGGAGCACCCTGAACAAAGGCTTCAAGGCTATCGATGATACGTTTTAATTAAATTTCTCAGAGACAGGCTCACGTCAGCACAACGCATTATCACATACTACTTATTTAGCTCAATTACACGTCTTCACTTGCTAAAAGGTATATGACAACGATAATGAAGCTAGCCTAAAGTCTTACTTCTTGTTGAATTCGTATCAGCCCCAAATAAGCGTCTTGTTGTAAAAACGCTCTCAAGGTTTCTAGATGTTCACTGTTGTTGATTGCTACATAAAGCGCGCGCGGCCTAGTTCTAAGAACTCGAGTGAGTGTCACCCGCAACACCAAATTACCAATACAACAAAGGCAACCTGGTGCTATACGCTCGATAATCAGAGATGAGGATGCTTGAAGAGGCATCATTCCAGAAGGGAGCCCCTCTAAAATGATGCCGATTTTACAGTGCGGAATCGCCCCAAACTGTACTAGTTCGCGAGCGATCCAAGATTCTCGATCTTGGTAATGACCACCAGCGACCAATACAACTGAAACAGGTTTATTCTCCGCGCTTTCCATATTTGACCGATTCAACTCCCAGTTGTTTGAGTTTACGGTACAGATGCGTACGCTCTAATCCTGTCTTTTCAGCGACACGAGTCATACTGCCGCCTTCACGATGTAGATGGTATTCAAAATAAATACGCTCAAAAGCATCACGCGCTTCACGCAAGGGTAAGTCAAAAGACAAATTGCCGAAGTTATGTTGATTATTCTGGGTTAATTGATTACCGAGCGAAAAATCGCGGTTTTCAAATGTGCTCGTTGGTTGACTAAATTGAGCAACAGGGGCAGGTACAGATGGGACATCCATCGTACTCATGCGACTAATTGGTGCTACTGGTCGCGGTGGTTCGATATTGCGGGTCAATCCTTGCTGAACTGCTTTCAATAATTTTTGTAAAGCGATTGGCTTTTCAAGAAAATTCAAAGCACCAATCCTTGTTGCTTCTACCGCAGTATCTATCGTCGCATGTCCCGACATCATAATCACAGGCATGGTTAATAGACCATCACGCTGCCACTCTTTGAGCAAAGTGACGCCATCTGTGTCTGGCATCCAAATATCCAGCAAAACCAAATCTGGACGAGCTTGCGCTCTTGCTTCGCGTGCTTGTTGCGCATTTTCTGCTAATTGAACGACGTGTCCCTCGTCACCTAAGATTTCCGAGAGTAGCTCTCGGATTCCCATTTCGTCATCGACTACCAATATGTTTGCCATAAATGTACCCTAAACCCTACCACGATAATTTTAATTTGCTGTTCTTCTCTCAGGAAGCTTTCAGCATACACAGCACGCATTAAATACTCAGGTATTTAATTCCGGTGCTAACTTTAACAGCAAAATCGATACTTTTGCACCGTTTGTATCAGTGCGATTTTGAATATCAATTTTACCCCCATGTTCATCCACAATTTTCTTGACCATTGCTAAGCCCAAACCTGTTCCTTTTGGTTTCGAAGTCGCGTATGGTTCAAAGGCACGAGCCAAAATTTTGCTGGAAAATCCTGGTCCGTTATCTATCACCGATAGCCGTATCGCTACCCGTTCAGATTTATCAGCGCTGACATAATGCACAATTTCAGTCACAACATCAATCCGGGGCACTTGTCCCGGTTTCGCATTCTCAGTTACCGCATCCTGCGCGTTTTGCAACAAGTTATGAATGACCTGGCGAATCTGTGTCGCATCACCCATGATTGCTGGCAAATCTGGAACTAAATTGAGATGGATAATATCTCGACCGTCGCCGGACAAATAGAGATGTAAAACATCGTCAATCAAAGCTGAAATATTTATTCGTGTCAGTACCGCTTGAGGAATTTTAGCGTAATCACGGAAATCATCGACCATACGTTTCATCGAACTCACTTGATTCACGATGGTGGTGGTGCTCTTATTTAGAAACTGTGCGTCGACTTCATTTAGTTTATCGACCAATTTCATTTGCAAGCGCTCTGCAGACAGTTGAATCGGCGTCAGTGGATTTTTAATTTCATGTGCCAACCGTCGTGCAACCTCACCCCAAGCAATGGAACGTTGGGCCGAAATGATATTAGTAATGTCATCGAACACCACGACATAACCAGTGCCAGACGCTACTGGAAGGTGTGAGCCTCGCGCTAGCAAAGTCAAACCTTTTTCAACTTCTGCACCTGAACCTGATTGGGTTTGATCAGTTTGAATAGGACTAAATTTTGGTAACTCAATTTGTTGCTGCCAGTGTTCTAATTGCTCACCACCGACTGATTGCGCATGCTGTTCTGAAAAGGCCTTATCAACGGCATCTGCAAACACCTTCATACCTTCAATTTGCGCCAAAGGTTTACCAATTTCCTGATCAAATTGGCGGCTCAAAATCCGTTCGACTGAATGGTTGCAACTGACAAGGCAGGAGTTTTGATCAAGGACCATCACACCAGCTGACATATTCCCCAAGACCGATTCAAGATAGGCTTTCGCGTTTTCCAATTCTGTTCGATTTTTTTCAACCGCTTGACGTGCATCGAACAATTGCCGAGTCATGGTATTAAAAGACTGAGTCAGACTACCTAATTCGTCCGATGTCGTGCTAATCGGTCTAGGAGACAAATTACCTTCTGCCACCGCTTTTGTACCTTCGGCTAGAAGCAGTAAAGGGCGGGCTAACTGACTAGAAATCAAAAATGCCGCTGTGATTGCACCAAAAATTGCCAATAGCAGTAGCAATGTGAGCGTCACTAAGTACATCGTCTTCAAACCATCGCGGCTCGATGAACGTTCTTTATATTCGGAAATCGCCGTTGTAAACACTTTCGCTTGCGAATCGAGTAATTCTGGAATGGGTTGAATCACCTGTAAATAATTGGTTTCATTCTGAAAAAAACTATTCATTCCCATCGAGGGCAAAGCAATAATCACCCTTAAAAACTCTTGATTATTGGTTTCGCCACCACCTTTATTATGTGCTTCGGTAAATAAATTTTTGCTCGGATCTTCTCCAGTGTGATCACTATGGCTTCCAATTTGTGCGAAACGCCCTTCGAGTTGAACTGCTCTCAGCATACTGATAGTGGGCATTTCAGGCACAAAGCTACCTCGCTTTGCATTCGCGGTAGCAACCAGACGGCCTTTTGAAGTAACAATCGTTGCCTCTTGAATTTGCATTTGCTCGCGAATACGAGACAGCTTAATGGGTATCGGCAATAAGCTAGAATCCGATGGATCAGCAAGCTGATTTGACATACTGCGAGCTTTTGATTCCAAATCTTTCAAGGTGTAATGCAGCGCTGTTTGCCCCAGATCTATACCAGAATCAAGCAGGGGAGAAAGTTTTACACTAAACCACGAATCAATTGAATGCGTAACGAATTGGACTGATACTAGGTAAATTAAGGATCCTGGCAAAATACCCGATAGTGCGAACAGAATCACTAATCGGGTCATAATGCGAGAACCAAATTCACGTTGACGATAACGCCGAATCAATTGCCACAATAATGTCGATACCATGCCTAGCAGCCCTAAGGCGACCACTGCATTAGCTAACAACAACCATGTAAAGTTATTGTTTGAAGCGAGGAAGCGACTAGAATTTTCAGTCGCTGTAATGAGGAAGAAGAACAAGACGCTCATCAACACACCACCGACGATGAGGCCATACTTTAGAAACTTTGTCACTTCTCTTCCACCTTGAATGTAAACCGCTTCCAATCAGATGAAAGACGCCAACCGCTGTTACTTAATGATGTGATTAACATCGGTTTTGATAGTTGACTACTATCGAGTTTAAGACGCACAGCAACGTTATAGGTTGAGCCAAAACTTAAAGCATTTTTCTCAGCTACTAGCCAACGACGGGGCTGTTTTACGAGGTTAACAATTTCCTCTAGCGTTGCAAAATTTTGCTTCAAACCACCATTGACTGCTGCTGTGTATTGACGACGCCATAGGTCATATTGAATTTTAATGGTTTGTGTCGAACGTATGCTCTTCTCGTCAAACCAATACCATCGAGGGCGATTGATTTCTACCTCAGCGATAAACGAAACCGGAATTCCTTCATTAATCGCATTTTTAACATCATTTCCAAGTTCGAAAGAAAAACCAACAAACACCCGGTAACCATCTTCAGCAGCTTCCAACTTGGCTGTAGTAACTTCTATTCCTTCCGCATATGCGGTATGTCCTGGCACAAGCGAACAAAAAATAATGATGAGCACAGACAACAACAAGCCTTTGCAGGCTTGAAGTCGTTTTGTTGCTAAAAAAAATGGCAGCAATGCTTTGATCATTAACAGTACATCAATGGCAACTTCGATTGTTTTGTATCACTATGACATGATAACTTGAAACAAGTTTCAAGCTTCTGGTTTTTGAAATAGTGCGTAAAACAATCCGTCATGTTCGTTGTTGGGATCAGACGTTGGTAATAGCTGCCCTGGAGCGTCCAATCGAATCGCAGCATGGCGTTCAGCAAAGGACTGAGCTTGTTTCTCTGATTCAAGCGGCCATATGGAACAGGTCACCAATAACAATTTGCCCCCTGGTTTCAACATTTTCCAGAGATTATCGAGTATGCGGTTCGAAGTCACCGCCAATTGCGCGGCATCGGTTTTACGACGCAACCAACGTATATCAGGGTGACGTCGTACAACACCTGAGGCTGTACAAGGAACATCCGCCAAGATGCGGTCAAAAGCTTGGCTATCCCACCAATTCATGCGACTTGCATCACCTTGCTTAATTGTCGCAAATAACTGTAAACGCGCTAAATTCTCATGTATGCGTTCAATTCGCTTAGCGTCTGTTTCTATCGCTAGTAACTCAACATCTGCTAATTCCAAAATATGTCCAGTCTTGCCCCCTGGTGCAGCACACGCGTCTAATACGCGCATACCATTGTGAAGATCTAATAAAGGTGCAGCAAGCTGCGCTGCGGCATCTTGTACAGACACCAAACCTTCTTCAAATCCTGGTATCTGCTGTACAGGTAAAGCTTTGTGAAGACGAATTGCATAAGGTCCAATTTGTTTTGCAGAGATTGAATGCTTTGCCAGCAATTCCAAATAACTTTCAATTGAAGTGCGACGTTGATTGATACGCAAGGTCATTGGTGGGGCAGTGTTGCCAGACTTGAGTATGCTTTGCCATTGCTCAGGATAAGCTGCCTTGGTTTGATCTACCCACCACTGAGGATAATTCCACATCGCAGCCGGTTGTTTCAGCACCATTGCTAATAAACTCTCTTTTTCTCGCAGAAAGCGCCTCAAGACGGCATTCACCATACCTTTTGCGAACACCATATGGCTATTTGCTGCAGCGGCATTGACGGCTTGATCAACAACCACAAATTCACCGTAAGGTAATGTTTCTTCTTTCTCGACGACTAAAAGACTCAAAGCGCAACACATCAAGCTATACAGCAATGGCGGTTCGACCGGCTTATTGGTAGTTAAAGTAATCAGCGCATCGACACGACCAACTTGACGCATGGTTCGATATGCAATGTCTTGAATTGCTCCGCGTGCTTGGGGTGTCGCGTTGAGTTGTATAAAAACGCGTGACAAAGCCTGTGGCAGGGCAGTACCTTCTAAAACGTACGCTACCGCTTGGGCCGCTCCAGCCAGACTAAAGGCAAGGGAGTCTGATTTCACTTCAATTAAATCAGGCTCATTTAGCTTGTTTTGAGGTTCAGCTTTATGTTTGGTTTCAGCCTTGAATGTGCGTGGCACATCTTTAGCACTTTTTGCTTTCGGTTTGCTGATTGTTGGTCTTGTTAAGGTTTTTCGCGTGGGCTCTTGCATAAGCATCTCTCAGAGATTGAGTGGCATTAAATTTTTCTCTTCAAGCCAAATTCGAACATCGTCAAAAGCTTTGATCGAATCTAACTCATTAAAAATTTCATGATAAAAATCGGGATAAACAATAGTCGTCACGCTAGATGCGGTTAGGCGGTGATCTAACTGTTGAGAAAATATTTGACTTCCCTCAGGATCAACAACTTGATCTGCACCCGCAATCAAAAGCAACAAAGGAAGTTTCATTTGTGTTGTATGTGTTCTTACGTACTCCATTGAATGCAACATACTTTGAAATAAACTTGCACTGATTCTTGAGTGCACTAAAGGATCATTTTGATAGGCATACACAACTTCGCTGTCATGCGACAAATAACGACCATTGGTACCATGGGTCACACCAAGGTGAGGAATAACTCGATTTGCGAATGCAAATAAACAGCGTTGAAACATGCTAACTTTGACCCGTAATGCGGGTGAGGCCAAAATCAAGCCGGACAATTTCGAAAATGATGTTAAAGCATAATGACAAGCGAATAAACCACCCATACTATGCGCAAACAAAGTAGGTGGTTTATCCAATTGTTGGCTAAATTCGTCAACCACCAAACTTAAGTCTTCTATGCTGGTCGAGGAGTTTGGCACATCACCTCTACGTCCTTCCGATTGTCCATGGCCACGTTGATCAAAACTTCGTACCGTAAATCCCAGTGTTTGAAAAAATCTCGCAATATGTACATAGCGACCACTATGTTCACCTAGACCATGTAAAACAATGATGCCATGTTTGACGGATTGATGACTAGCCGGCCAATCTCTAACAAACAAAGATGTACCGTCTTGTGTTTGTAGAAAAAATTCTTCGGTATTCTCAACATGTGCCGTCATTTTTATACGCCCCAGATGACTTCCTTTTGTTTTTTATGTGCGGCCTTTAACATTTCATAGAGCGGAAAAAGTCGTGCGGAAGTACTAACGAATTCTTTGCGTTTCTTCTTTTCAGTTTCATCTAATTCATCCTCATCAATATCTTCCATTTGTGCACGTTGACGACGATCTTCTTCCATTATTTTTTCGAAAGCAGAAATGAATTGTGGTAGTTCAGAAACCGTAATTACGCCTCGCTTCACATTTTTACCTAAAGATTCAAGAACCG
>CALKVB010000607.1 GCA_937996605.1 uncultured Oxalobacteraceae bacterium
TTTCCCTACACGACGCTCTTCCGATCTTTTAAAGGGTTGAACTTTTTACTCAATGACCAACCCGATAAAGCGATTGATGCTTATATCGAAATCTTGAAACTGAACCCTGAAACAGTAGAATTGCACTTCGCCTTGGGTAGTTTGTTCCGCCGTCGTGGTGAAACTGAACGTGCTATTCGCGTGCATCAGAATTTATTGTCACGGCCAGATTTACCACAAGAACAGCAGACTCAGGCCATGTATGAGCTTGGGCAAGATTATCTTAAGGCGGGTCTTTTAGATCGGGCTGAAGAAACCTTTAATCAACTGGTGACCAGTCAATATGCGATTCCTGCACGTAAAGCGTTGCTTGAAATTTATCAACGCGAAAAAGAATGGTTGCGTGCAATTGATGCGGCAATCGCTTTGCAAGAGTCGGGTGCCGGTGGCAGACAAAAAGAAATTGCCCAATTTTATTGTGAAATCGCTCAAGATGAATTAGTGCATACCCATCCCGATGCGGCGATGGCGATGTTAGAAAAATCGATCGCGATTGACCGCCATAACGTGCGTGCAGCGATCTTGATGGGCGACATTCATCTCGCGAAAGGTGACCTGGAGCAGGCAGTGTTGGCATGGCGTCGGGTCGAACAGCAGAGCGTACCTCACGTCGCTTTGGTAGCGCAACGTTTGATGGATGGCTATCGTAAGTTAGAGCGTCCTCAAGAAGGTTTGAACCTCTTAAAATCGTATTTGGCAGAAGCGCCTTCGATCGATTTATTAGAGGTCGTTTTTAAAGCGACTTTAGAGCTCGAATCCGTCGCAGAAGCAAATCAGTTGGTGAGTGCGGAGTTGCGTCGCACCCCGACTTTGTTAGGTCTAGATAAATTACTTGATGCGCGTCTGATGGTAGCAGCACCTGAAGTGCGTCCTGAGCTGTCTTTGGTAAAGAACTTAGTATCTGGCTATGCGCAACGCTTGACGCGTTATCAGTGCACGCATTGTGGCTTCAAAGCCCGCCAATTTTATTGGCAATGCCCTGGGTGCAGTAAGTGGGAAACCTATCCGCCGCGTCGCACCGAAGAATTGAATGTGATGAACTAAAAAGAGCTTGATGACAGTTGTGTGAGCTTGAATGTTTTGTTTGGAAAAAATAAAAAATGAAAATAACAATTATCGGAACCGGGTACGTCGGTTTGGTCACAGGCGCGTGCCTTGCTGAAGTTGGTCATGATGTTTTTTGTTTGGATGTGGACCAAAGAAAAATCGACATCTTGAATGCGGGCGGCATTCCAATTCACGAACCAGGTTTAGATGAAGTTGTTGCGCGTAATCGCGCAGCGGGCCGCTTGCAGTTCTCTACTGATGTAGCCGCCAGTGTTGCGCACGGCGATGTACAGTTTATCGCGGTCGGCACACCTCCTGATGAAGATGGTTCTGCAGACCTTCAATACGTCGTTGCTGCCGCACGCAATATTGGTCGCCATATGACAGGCTTCAAAGTGATCGTTGACAAGTCGACGGTGCCAGTCGGAACAGCGGGCAAAGTATCTACAGCAATCGCTGAAGAACTGCAGAAACGTAACGCGGCTATCGGCTACTCGGTGACGTCCAATCCTGAGTTCTTAAAAGAAGGCGCAGCAGTTGCCGACTTCATGAAGCCCGATCGTATCGTAATTGGCCACGAGACCGATGAATTTGGTTTGCAAGCGCAAACAGTGATGCGTCAGGTTTATGCGAAGTTTGAAGATAACGGCCACAAAATTTATTGGATGGACGTACGCTCGGCTGAATTCACGAAATATGCTGCAAATGCCATGTTAGCGACGCGCATTTCCTTCATGAATGAATTGGCGAATTTGGCGGACAAAGTTGGTGTTGATATCGAAGCGGTGCGTCATGGCATAGGCTCAGACCCACGTATTGGCCCGAGCTTTTTGTTGGCGGGCTGTGGTTACGGTGGCTCCTGTTTTCCGAAAGATGTACAAGCTTTGTCGCGTACCGCTCAGGAATACGGACAAGAT
>CALKVB010000608.1 GCA_937996605.1 uncultured Oxalobacteraceae bacterium
AGCGAGTCTTGATGTCATTTGGTGTCCAATCCAATGCTATTCTTGAAACCCTTCAACGCCGAGACGCTGAGGCGCAGAGTGAAATCTCAAAAGAGAGGAATCGTTTTTCCTCATTGTTTTTCCTCAGCGTCTCTGCGCCTCGGCGGTGAGGGGTTTTAAAAACTCATTTCTTTACTCTTCGTAGCTCATCCAAAATAAACAAAGCTGCACCTAAACAAATCGCGCTATCGGCTAAGTTAAATGCCGCGAAGTGGTACATGTCTTTGTAATGGAAATCGAGGAAATCGATGACATGGCCGTACATCACGCGGTCGATGACGTTGCCGATAGCGCCACCCATAATCAAAGACAAAGACCAGCAAAACAGTTTTTCTGTGGCGTTTTTTCTGAGCAAATAGGTGATCGCGATGGACGCGATAACACCGATTGCGGTGAACATATAACGTTGCCAACCGCCTTCGGTCGCTAAGAAACTAAATGCCGCACCTTTGTTGTAGGCCAAAGTCAAATTGAAGAAGGACGTGATGGTGTAAGTTTCGGCATATTGAAACGAGCGCTCAATCGTAATTTTAGTGATTTGGTCGAGCAGAATGACAATCGCCGAAATGCCAAGCCAAATCGCCCAATTGCCACCAGAAGATTTCGGTTTGCTTGAAAAAGTATTGGTTTTTTTAGTCGCCATATTTTTTTGATTTCATTTTTAACTCCCCTCTCTCGCAAGCGGGAGAGGGGGCGGGGGTGAGGGCGATTCAGATTCGGATAAAATCAAATGAGGCAAGATCTTGGATGGAAAACATACTTCGATCAGTGCTTTCTATTGATTTATTCGTTCCTGAACCTCCCTCACCCTAGCCCTCTCCCGCCCGCGGGAGAGGGGACCTGTTCGTTCGTAGGGCGGGTGCAACCCGCGCTGCTCTGTTGCTCAATGGCTTGGCGGCGGGGGTTGCACCCGCCCTACATTTTTTTACCGCATTTTCAAATTACGCAAACTTACGCTTTTCACCCGCACCAAACAAATTGCTATTGCAACGACCGCACAAAGTTGGATGTTCTGCATTGACACCCACATCTGCACGATAGTGCCAGCAGCGTTCGCATTTTTGATACTTGGATGCGTTGACTACTACTGTTTCTTCAGCTTCACTTGCGACTTGTTCGACACTGGCTGCAGAAGTGATTAAGGCAAATTTCAAATCGTCTTCGAGGCTACTCAAAACATTGAATTTATCGCCACTGGCTTTGATCAACACTTCTGCCTGTAAAGATGAACCGATCGCACCAGAAACACGCACTTCTTCTAATTGCTTAGTCACATCAGCACGCACGGCACGCAAACTTGCGTATTTCGCTTCCAAGGCTTCGCTGTTGGCGATGGCTGGCAGCTCGTAGTAAGTTTGTGTGAAGATAGTTTCGTCGCTGCCTTTGAACGCTTCTGCGCTCGCAAAACTTTGCCATGCTTCTTCTGCTGTGAACGACAAAGTTGGTGCCATTAAACGCAACAAGCTTTGTGTGATGTGCCAGATGGCAGTTTGTGCAGAACGACGTGCGAAAGAAGTTGTGCCGCTGGTGTACAAACGATCTTTCAAAATGTCGAGGTAGAAGCCGCCCAAATCTTCAGAGCAGAAGGATTGCAATTTGCTGATGACAGGGTGGAACTCGAAGGCATCGTAGTGCGCCAAGATTTCTTTCTGCAGAGCTGCTGTGTGCGCGATTGCATATTGATCGATCTCGAGCAAATCTTGAGTTGCCACAGCGTCTTTGCTGAAGTCGAAATCCGACGTATTCGCCAACAAGAAGCGCAGCGTGTTACGGATACGACGATAGGCTTCCGTTACGCGTTTCAAGATTTCGTCGGAGATCGAGAGTTCGCCGGAGTAGTCAGTCGAAGCTACCCACAAACGCAAGATATCAGCACCTAAAGTATCAAATACTTTTTGTGGCGCGATCACATTGCCTTTGGACTTAGACATTTTTTTGCCTTCGCCATCGACTACGAAACCGTGCGTGAGCAAAGCTTTGTAGGGCGCGTGGCCGTCGAGCATGGATGCAGTCAACAAAGAAGAGTGGAACCAGCCGCGATGTTGATCGGAACCTTCGAGGTAGAGATCAGCGGGGTAGGCAGATTGTTCTTTGTGTGAACCGCGCAAGACCGTGAAATGCGTTGCGCCGGAATCGAACCACACGTCTAAGGTATCGCGATTTTTTTCATACATCGCTGCTTCATCGCCGATCAATTCTTCAACCGTGATGTTTTGCCAGGCTTCGATACCTTCTTTTTCGACGCGCTTGGCAATCACTTCTAACAACTCTGGCGTGCGTGGATGGATTTGTCCCGTTTCTTTGTGCAAGAGGAAGGCCATCGGCACGCCCCATTGACGTTGGCGCGACAAAGTCCAATCAGGACGATTCGCAATCATGCCGTGCAAACGTGCTTTACCCCAAGATGGGTAGAAGGCAGTTTGATCGATCGCTGCCAAAGCTGTTTCGCGCAAACTAGCACCGCCCGCTTTAGGCGCGTTATCCATGCTGGCAAACCATTGTGATGTCGCACGATATATTATCGGTGTTTTATGACGCCAGCAATGCATGTAGCTGTGGTCAAACATTTTGAGTGAGAACAAAGTACCTGCTTCACGCAATTTGTCACAGATAGGCTTGGATGCTTCCCAGATCGTCATGCCTGCGAAGAACGGTAACCATGATGCGTAGCGGCCATCACCCATGACTGGGTTGAGCATAGCGTCGTCTTTCATACCATGCGCTTTGCAAGACAAAAAGTCTTCGATACCGTAAGACGGAGCGGAGTGGACTACCCCAGTACCGGTTTCGGTGCTAACGTAATCGCCCAAGTACACGGGAGACCTACGATCATAGCCTTCATGCGTAGCTGCTAAAGGATGTTTGAATTGCACCAGTGATAAAGCTTCACCCAAGCAAGTTGCGATGATTTCTGGCTGCAAATTCCAGTTCGTGAAAGCGGCTTCAACCAAATCTTTCGCCATCAAAATCAAGCAAGGTTCACCATCACGCTCGGTTTTCACCAAGGCGTAAGTGATTTCTGGATGCATGTTCAAGGCTTGGTTGGAAGGGATGGTCCACGGGGTCGTGGTCCAGATCACGCAATAACCTTTGTCGAGTGGCAGTTTGTCTAAGCCGAAAGCTTTGGCAATTTTGGCGTTTTCTTCACCGCCCACAAATGGGAAGCCAACGTCGATCGATGGATCACGTTTGTTTTCGTATTCGACTTCAGCTTCGGCTAAAGCGGAGCCGCAATCAAAACACCAGTTCACTGGTTTCAAACCGCGATACACATAGCCTTTGTCGAATAATTGGCCGAGCGCACGGATTTCGTCCGCTTCGTTACCG
>CALKVB010000609.1 GCA_937996605.1 uncultured Oxalobacteraceae bacterium
CGACCGTGGTCAAAGCCAACAAAGGCAACGACATGGCCTTGGGTGGCCATATTGCTTCGTTCCAATCCGCTGCCGTGTTGTACGAAACTGGCTTTAACCACTTCTGGCATGCGCCGACAGCTGATCACGGTGGTGACTTGCTGTACATCCAAGGTCACTCTTCTCCAGGTATTTATGCTCGCGCTTTCCTCGAAGGCCGCTTGAGCGAAGATCAGTTGTTGCACTTCCGCCGTGAAGTCGATGGCAAAGGTCTGTCTTCTTACCCACATCCAAAATTGATGCCAGATTTCTGGCAATTTCCTACTGTATCGATGGGCTTGGGCCCATTGATGGCGATCTATCAAGCACGCTTCTTAAAATACCTCCACGCACGTGGCATCGCTGATACTGAAAAACGTAAAGTTTGGGCATTCTGCGGCGACGGTGAAATGGATGAACCAGAATCCATGGGCGCGATTGGCATGGCGGGTCGTGAAAAGTTGAATAACCTTGTGATCGTGGTGAACTGTAATTTGCAACGTCTGGACGGTCCAGTACGCGGTAATGGCAAAATCATCCAAGAACTCGAATCTGACTTCCGTGGCGCAGGCTGGAATGTCGTTAAAGTGATTTGGGGTTCTGGTTGGGATGAATTGCTGGCAAAGGACAAAGACGGTGCCTTGCGTAAGATCATGATGGAAACCGTAGACGGTGAATATCAGAACTACAAAGCGAAAGATGGCGCCTATGTGCGTTCCCACTTCTTCGGCAAAGATCCACGTACTTTGGCGATGGTCGCGCATATGTCCGATGACGATATCTGGCGTTTGACACGTGGTGGCCATGATCCACACAAAATTTACGCAGCATTCAAAGTCGCTCAAGAAAGCGTCGATCAACCGACGGTGATTTTGGCGAAGAGTATTAAAGGTTACGGTTTTGGTAAAGCAGGTGAAGCACGCAACACGGCACACAACACGAAGAAGCTTGATGACGAAACGATTAAGTCCGTGCGCGATCGCTTCCAATTGCCAATCGCCGATGAGAAGTTGCCTGAGATTCCATTCTACAAACCAGCCGACGATACGCCGGAAATGAAGTATTTGCACGAACGTCGCGCAGCATTGGGTGGTTACTTGCCACAACGTCGTCAACAGGCAGATGAACAATTAGTGGTGCCGCCATTGTCTGCATTCCAAGCAATGTTAGAACCAACAGCGGAAGGGCGCGAGATTTCAACGACAGCGTCGTATGTCCGTGTCTTGACTTCCTTGTTGCGCGACAGCAGCTTGGGTCAACGTGTGGTACCAATTATGGTTGATGAATCCCGTACTTTCGGTATGGAAGGTTTGTTCCGTCAAATCGGTATTTTCAGCCAAGTCGGTCAGTTATATGAACCAGTCGATAAAGATCAGGTCATGTACTACCGCGAAGACAAAGCCGGTCAGATTTTGCAAGAGGGGATTAATGAAGCCGGTGGTATGAGTTCATGGATCGCTGCGGCGACTTCTTACTCAACCAATAACCGCGTGATGATTCCGTTCTACACCTATTACTCGATGTTCGGTCTGCAACGTATCGGTGATCTGGCATGGGCTGCAGCCGATATGCGTGCACGTGGTTTCTTGATCGGTGGTACTGCGGGTCGTACGACACTGAACGGTGAAGGCTTGCAACATGAAGATGGTCATAGCCATGTGATGGCATCGACGATTCCAAACTGCGTTCCTTACGACCCAACGTTTGCGCATGAAGTGGCAGTCATCATTCACGACGGTTTGCGTCGCATGGTCACTAACCAAGAAGACGTGTTCTACTACATCACGGTGATGAACGAAAACTATGCTCATCCAGGTTTGGTTGCTGGTCAAGAAGAAGGCATCATCAAGGGTCTGTACTCCTTCAAGAAATCTGAAGCGAAAACAAAACATCGCGTGCAGTTATTGGGCTCAGGAACGATCTTGCGTGAAGTGATCGCAGCCGCCGATCTGTTGCAAAATGATTGGGGTATTGCAGCCGATATTTGGTCTGCACCATCCTTTACGTTGTTGGCGCGTGATGGCCAAGATGCTGAACGTTGGAATATGTTGCACCCAACCGAAACGCCACGTGTTCCTTATATCGCTGAATGCTTGAAAGATACTGCTGGCCCTATCGTGGTTTCGACCGACTATATGCGCGTTTATGCAGAACAAGTACGTGCATTTATTCCTAAAGATCGCACTTATAAAGTCTTGGGTACCGATGGTTTCGGTCGTTCCGATAGCCGCGCGAAATTGCGTGAGTTCTTCGAAGTGAATCGTTATTTTGTGACAATCGCTGCATTGAAATCTTTAGCTGAGGAAGGCGCTATTTCTGCTTCAGTGGTGGCGCAAGCGATTGAAAAATACGGTATCAATCCTAATAAACCAAATCCGGTAACTGTTTAATTTTTGCGTTTTGAACCTCTCAACATAGAGACACAGAGGCACAGAGAAATTCAAGAGGATTTTTAAAGTTTTTTTGAATCTCATCTCTTGTGTGCCAATGTGGAATTCGAAGTAATTGTGCAAAATCGTAGGGCGGGTGCAACCCGCGCCGCCCACCGATTGAGCATTTGAACGGTGCGGGTTTCACCCGCCCTACGAGAACGACAGAAGTAGAAAGAATTTTTCAAAAATTGAATTTCGTGCCCAGTTCATACAGGCACTTTCGTGAAGAATCGGAGCGTACAGAATGAGTACAGTAGAAGTCAAAGTGCCGGATATCGGTGATTTTAAAGAAGTTGAAGTGATCGAATTGATGGTCAAAGTGGGTGACACCATCAAGGTCGACCAATCCTTGATCACTGTTGAATCAGATAAAGCCAGCATGGAAATTCCATCGAGCCATGCTGGTGTAGTGAAAGAAGTCAAAGTTAAGGTCGGTGATAAAGTGGCCTTAGGCTCTTTAGTGGTGATCGTTGAAGCTGATGGTGCAGCGGCACCAGTATCTACTCCGGCAGCGCCAGCTCCGGCTGCTCCTGCCCCTGCAGTAGCGCCAGTAGCACCTGCGCATGCACCAGTTGCCGTTGCACCAGCAGTAGCAAGCGCGGCTGTAGTAGCAACGGCACCAGCAGGTAAAGCACACGCATCGCCTTCGATCCGTAAATTTGCACGTGAACTCGGCGTTGATTTGAGCAAAGTTCCGGGTACAGCGCCGAAAGGCCGTATCACGCAGCAAGACGTACAAAACTACGTTAAGGGTGTGATCGCTGGGTCTGCGAGTGCGCCAGTTGCTAGCGCTGCAAGTACAAATGGTAGTGGCGCAGGTTTGAATCTCTTAGCATGGCCATCGCTCGATTTCTCTAAGTTTGGCGCAACTGAAATACAGCCTTTGTCACGCATCAAGAAACTCAGCGGCCCGAATTTGCATCGCAATTGGGTGATGATTCCTCATGTGACCCAATTTGATGAAGCTGATATTAGTGATCTGGAAGAGTTCCGTAAATCGTCTAATGCTGCATTGGCCAAATCTGGCGTGAAGTTGACGATGCTGGCTTTCGTGATCAAAGCAAGTGTGTCGGCCTTGAAGAAATTCCCAGCGTTCAATTCATCTTTAGATGCGAACGGCGAGAACCTGATTTTGAAACAGTACTACAACATTGGTTTCGCGGCTGATACGCCAAACGGTTTGGTGGTTCCAGTTGTGAAAAATGCAGACCAGAAAACCTTGTCGCAAATCGCCAATGAAATGGGTGAGTTATCTGCCCAAGCTCGTGATGGCAAATTGAAACCTGCTGATATGCAAGGCGCGACGTTCACGATTTCTTCTTTGGGTGGTATTGGCGGCACAGCATTTACGCCAATTATCAATGCACCTGAAGTGGCTATTTTAGGTGTTTCTCAATCAAGCATGAAACCGGTTTATCATCACAGCGAATTTGTGCCACGATTGATGTTGCCTTTGAGTTTATCTTACGATCATCGTGTGATTGATGGTGCAGAAGCTGCCCGGTTTACCCGGTTTATTGCCGAAGCTCTTAGCGATATTCGGCGTGTTTTAATATAGTTAATTAAATTAGAATTTTTAATGAGGCCAGTAATGAGTGTAGATA
>CALKVB010000610.1 GCA_937996605.1 uncultured Oxalobacteraceae bacterium
CTTAGATCTCTAATTCATTACCGAAAACACAGGAGAGTATGATGACTGAAACCAAACGCTTGCCTTTACCACCATTCAATCTCGATAGCGCTATGCAGAAAGTACGTTTGGCAGAAGATGGTTGGAACAGCCGAGATCCACAACGTGTAGCGCTGGTCTACACTGAAGACAGCCAATGGCGCAACCGCCACGAATTTCCTCGCGGCCGAGCAGAAATCATCGGGTTTTTAGAACGCAAATGGCAACGCGAACACGAATATCGTTTGATCAAAGAAATTTGGGCCTATGACAGCCATCGTATCGCCGTACGTTTTGCCTACGAATGGCACGATGACCAAGGGCAATGGTATCGCTCTTACGGCAATGAAAATTGGGAATTCGCTGATAATGGTTTAATGCAACGACGTTACGCCAGCATCAACGACCTCGCCATTGATGCCAGCGAACGACTATTCCACTGGCCACAAGGACGGCGCCCGGATGATCATCCTGGTTTGTCTGAATTGGGTTTGTAGGAATTGTAGAGTTCGTCAAATTGGTAGATGGCATGACCGAGGGTCGTAATAGTGCCCTCGGATTACATAAATTGACTTTATTCCACGCTACGTTACGCTATCAAACCAATACTTCAGTCACCGACTTTATTAATTAACGAATGATTTGAAACTACACCGTTGAGTGTCTTGATGCAGCACCCACATCTTTTTTAAAACGATAACTAGTCGCCTCGTATCCGACTGACTTATAAAAGCGATGAGCTTGTTCTAGACGAAAATTACTAGTCACTTCAATAAGTTCACAGCCTCGTGACACCAACAAGGCTTCTGCCGCTAGCACTAGGCTCTTGCCTATGCCAGCTCCACGCAGTGTTTGATCAACCACCAAAGCTGAAATTCTGCCTACAGGATGTGGTCGGTGCAAGACCGGCATGATGTTGATCGTAATCACGCCCACCACACGCTCTTCAATCAACGCCACAAGGGCGATATCGCCAACAGCGCTCATACGTTCTATTAGCTCTTGCGACGAGCAGGGAAAACCGAGTTGATCAAAGAGTTCTGCTAACACCTTAGCATCACCCAGTTCTGCTGCTCGTACATGCGGCTGAAGTCTCGTTTCCATAATCACCTGAAGAGTCTATGCGGAAAAGTGTGAATCAAGCAAAATGCTCGCACTTCCATTTTTTTGAATGAATCAAATTTACTTTCATCTGCGGTACCTTGCAGCATAAGGCGGTAATAGCACAATTATGGCACTTAATCTGAATACCGTCAGACGACAGGCAAAAACGAGAAAGGCGCATCCGAGCGGGCGCCGACCTGCTAGTCTTATGATCTGGCAGAAAAGTTAAAAATGGCGTTGGTACGATATTAGGTATAAGGTCCTAGCATTCATCATGGAACATTTGTGAGACATTGAGGAGGCATTTCATGACAACAGGATATTCAGGTACGCCACTCGCCAAAAAGCTGGGGTTTAAAGAAAACACTAAGGTATATCTCATCGACGCCCCTGAAAACTACCAGGCGCTACTTGCACCAATGCCGGCGGGCGTTCAGTTCGTCTCTACATTATCTGGTACTACAGAAATTGTGCATGTATTTGTGGATCAACAGCAGGTGCTAGAAAAAGCGCTTAATAGTCTGCGTCAAAAAATCCCTGTGAATACGGCGATCTGGGTTTCATGGCCGAAAAAATCATCGAAAGTAGCAACGAATGTTACAGAAGATGTGATTCGCCAAATCGCTTTACCACTAGGCCTCGTCGATATTAAAGTGTGTGCGGTGAGCGAAGTGTGGTCGGGTTTAAAGTTGGTGATCCGAAAAGAATTACGATAGCCAACTTCACTGAAGCCACGAGAAATCGAGAATGGCTTTCCTATAAAAACGGATCTAAGTTGTGCCAATTATTTACATTCGGTTTGCAACATTTGCTCGCCTATTGATTTGCCTTTGTGAACGATTGCAGAATTCTTGTACAAACCGAACATGCCTTCACTATTTTAATTACTTCACTTAGCTTTGTAGCGGCGCCTCATCCTGTAAAATTCAACGAAGACTCTTCATTTATCCACTTTTATCTATTTCATTCAGATGCAAATCCTGCTCATCATCGACATGCAAACTGCATGGTTGGAAGAAAACCCTAGACACGACGCTCAAGCTGTTATTCAACGCATCAATCAAGTAGCGCAATATTTTCGGCAAACCAATCAACCAATTATTTTTGTACGTCATGACGATGATGTCGTCAAAAAAGGAAATCAAGAATGGCAGGTAACTCCCGCAATTACGGGCATGAGCACAGATTTATTTGTCGATAAAACTGCATGCGATAGTTTTGCTGGAACCGATCTCGCACAACGCTTACAAGAAATCGGCACGACTGAGGTAGTCATCTGTGGTCTAGCGACTGAATTTTGCGTCGACACGACACTGCGGGCATGCCTTTCACGAGGATATAAAGTGACTGCGCTCGCAGATACCCATACCACAAGCAATCGCCCTCACCTTGATGCAGCAAGCATTATCGCTCATCACAATTGGATTTGGACGCATATGGCAGCACCTGAGGGAGTGAGTGTGAAAGTTGCGACCGCTGCAGATTTTTTGGCTGCGCAAAAATTATCAGACTTACCGGTAAAAGGTAGCGCGCATTGATGGACAAGCGAACGGCATCGTCACTCGCTCAAGCGTGTAAGTCACACGCTTGCGATCAATGCTGAATTAATGGTGGAAGCTAAAGATACATTTACAGATGCGCTGAGGCTTGACGAAGCGCATCTGTAGTACTTAGCTTCACTACTGTCGCGTGGCTCTCACGGCCTTTCTTTCGGGGGGCAATATGCGGTCGAACGCTTAGTGCGAAATCGTACGGCCCTTCATATTCTCTGCATTAAGATCACTGCGGCGCCAAGCTCTTAATCACTTCGCCTTTGTCATTCAAAAAATCAAAGTAAGCTTTTCCTTCAGGCGTGACATACAACATCACGCGGGCATTCCCTTGTGCATCGTTCAAAATGAGGGCAGAAGACTTTCCTACCGTTTTACCGATAAACAAACGTTCAACTGCC
>CALKVB010000611.1 GCA_937996605.1 uncultured Oxalobacteraceae bacterium
CGACCCTCATTTTAGAAATTTATTTAAGATGAAGAGCATGTATTTAAGTCGATAATAAGTTGCTAGCTGTTAGAAAATAAGCCATTAGAAATTACAGAACATGTATATCCCTAAAGAATTCCAACAGCCCGATCAAACTACTGCAATTGAATACATGAAAAAGTATTCGTTTGCAACATTAATTACTGCAGCTGAAAACACACCGCGCGCCACACATCTACCTTTTGTGATTGAAGTAGAAAACGATAAAATTATTCTCCATTCACACATGGCGAAAGATAATCCGCAATGGGAAGAATTCGAAAAAGGTTCATGCCTTGTAGTATTCAGCAACCCCAACGCATATATTTCGCCTTCGCTTTACGAAAAAAACGACAATGTTCCAACTTGGAATTATGTTGCTGTTCATGCATCCGGCAATGCGTTAATATTGGATTCAGAAGCTGAAAAAATTACACTTCTGGAACGCATGATTCACACTTACGAACCCGAATATTTCGAACAATGGAAGACAGTAAGCGAACGCTACAAATCCAACTTATTCCCGGATTTGGTAGCCTTTAAAATTCATGTTTCACAATTAGAATGCAAAGAAAAGCTCAGTCAGAATAAGAGTAAAAAAGAAAGAGAGCATATTTCCAATTCGCTTATAGAATCGCAAAACGAATTAGGTACGATTATGCAGAAAAAGAATACTCCATAAAACAAGAAAGGCATCTCTTTGAGATGCCTTTCTTGTTTATCGTTGAATGCAATTACGCATCCTTTCCATGACATTGTTTAAACTTCTTACCACTACCGCATGGACACATATCATTGCGTCCTACTTTCCAGCCTGATTCAACATAAGCTTGCGAATCATCGGCAGCAACAGGATTTGGTGCCAACATCTCTTCAGGAGACGCGTTAGCATCGAAATCAGCGTGCTGATAATGAACATTTTCAACCTGCGATTGCGCCAATTGCTGCTCCGCAGCTTCGATTTCCTCACGAGATTGGATACGAACCGTGACGATGATACGCACTACTTCATTTTTGATCATATCCAACATTTGACCAAACAACTCGAAGGCTTCACGTTTGTATTCTTGCTTAGGATTTTTCTGAGCATAGCCCCTCAGATGAATACCTTGACGCAGATGATCCAAGGCCGCCAGATGTTCGCGCCAATGACTATCAATGCTTTGCAACATGACGCTGCGTTCGAAGCCTGCAAAAGACTCTTTTCCGACTAATTCCACCTTGGCGTCATAATTGGCTTTTGCAGCTGCGACCACACGCTCGACAATATCAGCGTCCGTCAAGTTTTGTTCTGTTTCGAGCAAACCAGTCAAATTGATATCAAGTGCCCACTCGGCAGCTAAGTGTGACTGCAAGCCTTTCAAATCCCACTGCTCTTCAACGGACTCTTCTGGTACATACATGCGCACCAAATCGTGGAACATACCGTCACGCAAAGACGCCATCATTTCAGACATATCCTGCGCTTCCAACAATTCATTACGTTGTTGGTAAATGACTTTACGCTGATCATTAGCGACGTCATCGTACTCGAGCAATTGCTTACGAATATCGAAGTTACGTGCTTCAACTTTGCGTTGTGCGGACTCAATAGAACGGCTAACTATGCCAGCTTCGATAGGCTCCCCTTCTGGCATCTTCAGACGGTCCATAATCGCACGAACACGATCCCCCGCAAAAATACGTAGCAAGGCATCATCCAAAGATAAATAGAACCTTGAAGAACCTGGGTCGCCTTGGCGACCTGAACGACCACGTAGTTGATTATCAACGCGACGCGATTCATGACGCTCAGTGCCAACAATATGTAAACCGCCTGCGGCAACCACTTGATCGTGCAAGGACTGCCATTCATCACGCAGCTGTTTGGCTTGCGCTTGCTTTTCAGCATCAGACAAACTCGTCGATACTTCGATCAACTGCACTTGTTTGGCGACATTACCGCCCAAGACGATATCGGTACCACGGCCTGCCATGTTAGTAGCAATTGTTATACCTTTTGGACGCCCCGCCTGTGCAATGATTTCTGCTTCACGTGCATGCTGTTTTGCATTCAAAACGTTATGTGGCAACTTCGCTTTAGTCAAAATACCGGACAACAATTCAGAATTTTCAATCGAGGTTGTACCAACCAAAACAGGCTGTCCACGCTCATAGCAATCCTGAATGTCTTTCAACATCGCGCCATATTTCTCTTCCGCAGACTTATAGACCTGATCTTGGCGATCTTTACGTTGCGATGGTTTGTTTGGCGGAATTACGACTGTTTCCAAGCCGTAAATCTCTTGGAATTCGTATGCCTCTGTGTCCGCCGTACCTGTCATACCTGACAAGCGCGCATACATACGGAAATAATTTTGGAATGTGATCGAAGCCAATGTTTGGTTTTCGTTTTGGATACGAACACCCTCTTTTGCTTCAACTGCTTGATGCAAGCCATCGGACCAACGACGGCCCGTCATCATACGTCCCGTAAATTCATCGACGATAACGATTTCATCATTCAACACCACATAGTGCTGATCTTTGAAATACAAAGCATGCGCGCGCAAAGCAGCATACAAATGATGTACCAAGGAAATATGAGCTGCGTCATACAATGAAGCACCTTCAGGCAATAAACCCATTTGGGTCAAAATGCGCTCTGCTTTGTCATGACCTGCTTCGGTCAACAACACTTGGTGCGATTTCTCATCTTTCGTGTAATCACCTGGCACTTCAACTACACCTTTACCATCTGGTGTTTCCTCACCAATTTGCAAAGTTAATAGCTTAGGTACCTCGTTTATTTTGTAATACAACTCGGTATGATTTTCAGCTTGACCGGAAATAATCAACGGCGTACGCGCCTCGTCGATCAAGATCGAGTCAACTTCGTCGACTACTGCGAAATTCAAAGTACGTTGAACGCGATCTTTGGCTTCGTACACCATGTTGTCACGCAAATAGTCGAAACCTAATTCGTTATTCGTACCATAGGTAATGTCAGACGCATAGGCGGTTTGCTTTGCATCATGTTCCAGCTGTGAGAGGTTTACACCTGTCGTCAAACCCAGCCAACCGTACAGCTGGCCCATTTGTTCTGCATCGCGTTGTGCCAAATAGTCGTTGACTGTGACGACGTGCACCCCCTTACCTGACAAGGCATTCAAATAAATTGGTAAAGTCGCCATCAGCGTTTTACCTTCACCCGTGCCCATTTCGGCGATCTTCCCGAAATGCAGCGCCATGCCACCCATCATTTGGACGTCGAAATGGCGCATTTTCAGTACACGCTTACTTGCTTCGCGACACACCGCAAATGCTTCAGGCAAGATGGAATCAAGAGTCGCGCCTTTACTGATACGCTCTTTAAACTCAGGTGTTTTCGCCTTCAATTGCTCATCAGTCAGTGCTTCCAACTTTGGCTCTAAGGCGTTAATTTCACGCACTATTTTTTGGTATTGTTTCAAGAGCCGTTGATTACGACTACCGAATATTTTGGTCAGGAATGACATGCTTATGTGTTGGTGATGAGTAAGGTTCTAAAACGCCACGTCAAAAACGCAGCAAATATGACTAACTTTTAATTTTAACATGACACCACCCCATTTCTGGAAAAATGGGATGTAACAGAAACGATCAGGGTAGATTTGGTGCCAAAAAAGACAATTTCAAGGCTGGCTAGAAAGTGTTTTTCGGCGGGACGAGTTAACAATTAACTTTAAACCATGCTTATTTAACCAAGGACGCAATTTTTGAAATATCAGCGCCTTCGTTACCAGCATTTAAAAATTTATGGGGGTTTTGCGGTATACCTTTGATACGAACCTCAAAATGCAAATGTGCGCCAGTCGAGCGTCCCGTTGAACCAATATCGGCGATTCGCTGCCCACGCTTCACAATATCACCCACTTTGGCATACAAGCGAGATGCATGAGCATAGCGCGTCATCATGTCACCACCATGGTCGATCTCCAACATGTTGCCAAACTCCGGATGATATTCAGCAGCGACCACTACACCGCCCGCGGCAGCAACAATAGGCGTACCAGTTGGCGCAGAAAAGTCAAGTCCCTCATGGAAAGCCGTACGTCCTGAGAATGGATCAATTCGGCGTCCAAAGGTTGAAGCGTTATAACCAACATTTACAGGAACTACCGTTGGTAATAATTTCGCCTGAAGTTTAAAGTTCATCAATTTTGATTCAACCACGTTGAGGTAATCAGAGCGATACCCGAGGTCGCGAGCCATGACATCAAGCGATTGCTGAAAGTCACTTAGACTCAAATCTGGCTTATTCAGCGGAACCTCAATGCCACCGCGCCCCGGCGGCTCTTTAAAATTAAACTCTTCCGGTTTAACTCCCGCCAAACCTTGCACGCGTTCACCGAGAGCATCAAGACGAATCAGCTGCGCTTGCATCTCACCCAACTTTGCAGCCATAGCGGCTAAATTTTCTTTGAGGTATTTATCGTTAGTTGTAACGGTCCCCGCACCGCTGGGCATCAATGATTCAGGCATCAAGGCTTTTGCCAGTTTCGAGTCATTCGCAGCAAGCCTGGCGGTCAATGACATTAAGGCGACAGCACAAAGGACAGATACAAAGAAGAAAGCGAGTAAAAAACTAATCAAATGCTTGGACGACAAAGTCACCGACTTGGCTTGCGTCAAGCGAGAATGCATAATAATTACTTGCATTAAAGATGCCTCCGTGACCAATAATGACAGCTGTGGTAATGTGCTGCTATGCAATCACCTCAACAACCTTATCGATTAAATATTAAGCGTGGCAAGAAACCTGCGAGTGCGCCTGGCGTCTCTAGTTTCTTACAACAGAGCGATAAACTATCGCCACTTTTGCCTACCGTGAAGCGCAACATATCGCTTCAAAAAGAATGTGAAAGCTTTCTTCCACCCATATTCGGCCATTGCGAAGTACTAAATCTTCATGAAAATCAACTTGTACTCTCAGCACCAAATGCGGCCATTGCCAGCAAGTTAAAGCAACAATTACCAAAATTGCTAGCCCATTTACAGCAACGAGGCTGGCAGATTAACGCAATCAGAATTAAAGTACAAGTCAAAAAAACAGTTGAAAAACAACAAGCTGTCAAACAAGCATTACTTACACCATCAGCATTAAATGCCTTTAAGACATTAGAAAATAGCTTGGAGACAACGCCTCAGAACGAAGCGTTGAAAGCCGCGTTAGCACGTCTGCTAAGTAGAAACGGAATTAAATGAAAGTCTTCAGCACTCTTACCGGACCAAGGAATTCGGAAGATTTGCTCTAATTTAAGGCCCACTCGCGCTGATCTAAGTGAGAGTAAGAAATAGGCGCTTTTGCAACTGCATCGAAACTAACGATTTCATATGCATCTGGCTGGGACAACAACACTCTTAGCAATTGATTATTCAAACCGTGGCCAGACTTGTGAGCCGTATAGCTCGCTAAAAATGGATGGCCGATCAAATACAAATCGCCAATCGCATCCAAAATCTTGTGGCGCACAAATTCATCATCAAAGCGCAAACCATCGGCATTCAAAATGCGATACTCATCCATGACAATGGCATTCTCAAGCGAACCGCCACGCGCTAGCCCTATGCCTCGCAGCATTTCTACGTCCTGCATGAAGCCAAAGGTGCGGGCACGCGCCACATCTTTGACGTAAGAGACTTTTTCAAAATCGACCACTGCGGTTTGCGCGGTACCGTCAACAGCGGGATGATTGAACTCAATAAAGAAGCTCAGTTTAAAACCATCATAAGGCTCAAGGCGCGCCCATTTTTCCGACTTGCCACTACCTTCGCGGATTTCGACTGGCTTTAACACGCGAATAAATTTTTTGGCTGCATCCTGTTCTTGCAAGCCACCTTGCTGAATGAGATATACAAAAGAGGATGCAGATCCATCCATAATCGGGATCTCTTCTGCACTCACATCGATAAACATGTTATCAATACCTAGACCTGCGCACGCCGACAACAAATGCTCCACCGTCGACACTTTGGCACCGTCTTTCGTGAGCGTGGACGCCATTTTGGTATCCCCAATGTTTAAGGCTGTCGCAGGAAACACCACGGGCGGTGTCAAATCAACGCGTGTGAACACAATGCCGGTATCCACCGGCGCTGGCTTTAAAGTAAGCGTAACCTTAGTGCCGGAATGAACTCCAACACCGATGGTTTTGACTTCTTGTTTTATCGTTCTTTGTTTTAGCATTTTGTGATTATAAACGTCGAACACATTTTACGCACAAGACGACATGTAACATTGCGCTTTCTATGGCATTTTTAAAAGTAAAAAAGCGCACCCAAATGAGTACGCTTTTGTTCGAAATGTAAAACGATTATGCTAATTGAGCCAACATCGTCTCAGCATTTGACACCGCAAATGCGCCGCCTTCTTCCACATTGAGATGTTTTACAACACCATCCACCACCACCATAGAATAACGTTGTGAACGTGTGCCCATGCCAAATTTGCTGAAGTCTGCATCGAGACCCAATGCTTTACTGAAAGCTGCATTACCATCTGCCATCATACGCACGATGCCGGTCGCTTTTTGATCACGGCCCCATGCACCCATTACAAATGCATCATTGACGGATACACACCAAATTTCATCCACGCCTTTGGCTTTCAACGCAGCTGCATGCTCAACATAACCTGGTACATGTTTTGCGGAGCAAGTTGGTGTGTAGGCACCTGGCAAACCAAAAATTGCGATGGTTTTGCCTTTAATCAGATCAGCAACATTAAATGTATTTGGGCCTAAAGAGCAGCCTTCTGATTCAACTTCGATAAATTCTGAAAGGCTGCCTGCTGGCAATGTGTCACCAATCTTGATGGTCATAATGGACTCCCTAAATTAAACTAAATTAGCTAAATAAGCTGTTAAGAACTCTTCATTCATTCCCGCTACGTTTTAGAATGCGCGGGCGAACCGCAAGTATGCCTGAAACAAAATTTTCCTGCAGAAAGCAAAAACGCCAAGCTTTCACTTGGCGTTTTTGGCTTCCTATTTGAGGCGCAAAACCTAAATCAGCGTGACACCCCTTTCATACTTAGTCTGCTTGTTTACGCAAAAAGGCTGGAATGTCGTAGGTTTCCATACCGTTCTTTTCCAACGCACGTACTTGTTCAGTTGCAGAGTGACGCCATACCGCCGGCTTGGTCAATGTATCAAAACCTGCGCTCGCGCTCGTCGTTGTTTTTGCAGCGGAAGCTGCAGCAACTGGTGTTGCCATCATCATTGGCTCATCATGCGTGCCCGTGCGCAACATTGGCGTTTGTACCAATTGGATATTTTTCTTACCGCGACCCAATCCAGTTGCCACCACCGTCACACGAATATCATCACCCATGCTTTCATCATAAGCGATACCTTGTGCAATCGATGCGTCTGGTGCAGCAAAAGCACGAACAGCAGCCATCACTTCCTTGATCTCTTTACCTTTGAGACTGCGGCTTGCTGTTACGTTGACCAACACACCGCGTGCCCCAGACAAATCGATACCGTCCAACAATGGAGATGCAACCGCTTGTTCAGCTGCGATACGTGCACGATCAACGCCAGAAGCAGTTGCCGTACCCATCATTGCTTTACCTTGCTCACCCATGATGGTCTTGACGTCGTTAAAGTCGACATTGATATGACCAGGTACATTGATGATTTCAGCGATACCTGCCACCGCATTATTGAGGACGTTATCAGCATGGCCCAACCATTCAATCATACTGTCGTCTTCATAAATTTCTTCGAGTTTTTCGTTGAGAATGATGATGAGAGAGTCTACATGTTTGGTCAATGCGTCGAGGCCTTCGTCAGCGATATCCATGCATTTCTTACCTTCGTAAGAAAATGGTTTGGAAACAACTGCAACTGTCAAAGCACCTTGCTCTTTGGCGATTTGTGCGACCACAGGTGCTGCTCCAGTACCAGTACCACCGCCCATGCCAGCAGCAATAAATACCATGTGCGCGCCGCGCAATGCATCTTCAATACGTGAACGTGATTCTTCTGCAAGCTGACGACCTACTTCAGGTTTCATCCCTGCACCCAAACCAGTTTCACCGATTTGAATTACATTGTGTGCATTAGATTGTGCCAGCGCTTGAGCATCAGTGTTAGCGGCGATGAATTCAACGCCCGAAACACCTTTGTTAATCATGTGCTGAACCGCGTTACCACCTGCTCCACCGACACCAACGACTTTGATCACTGTGCCTTGTGTAGCGTTATCGACCATATCGAACTCCATCATGAATCCCCCATTAGGCAGATTTCAGTCGCTAACCCTCACCCGATGTGACGTCTAGCGAATAAAAACTGTAGTAAACACCATTATAAAATGATTACCGCAAAAAATTGTGAAAAATCTGCGGTTAATCGCCTCATTTCATCTATAAAAGAAACAAATACAAACAATTTTTTTCAAAAAAATGCGTAAATCAGAAATTCCCTTGAAACCACTCCTTCATACGCTGCCAAACTGCACTCGCCGACCCTGCTTGGCGCGTCACAATATGGCCTCGCATGTACTGCTTTTTTGCCTCCAACAACAAACCCAACACCGTCGCATAACGCGGGCTGCGCACCACGTCTGCTAACTGTCCTGAATACACGGGCATGCCTAAACGCGCAGGTTTCAGGAAAATATCTTCTGCCATTTCCACCATACCTTGCATAGTCGACGAACCACCGGTTAATACGATGCCGGAAGAAAGCACATCTTCGTAACCAGATTCACGAACTACTTGATGCACCAAGGCGAATAATTCTTCAACGCGTGGCTCAATCACGGCGGCCAAGGCTTGACGTGACAAAGAGCGTGGGCCGCGGTCTCCGAGACCTGGCACTTCGAGC
>CALKVB010000612.1 GCA_937996605.1 uncultured Oxalobacteraceae bacterium
CGCGAAATGACACGCATCTTGAACGGCGATAGAGTCAGCGCGCGCGTTGTCGGTACAGATAGAAAAGGGCGCTTAGAGGGTGCTGTCTACGAAATTCTCGAACGCGGGAATACGCACATTATTGGTCGCCTTGTTAGCGAGAATGGTGTGTGGTTGATCGCGCCAGAGGACAATCGTATTAACCAAGATATTTTGTTGGCAGGATCTCCAGGCAAGGCAAAGGCTGGCCAGGTTGTAAGCGTAGAGTTGATTGAGCAACCGACTAAATATTCACAAGCGATTGGTAAGATTGTTGAAATTCTTGGTGAAATTGACGATCCAGGAATAGAAATCGAAATTGCAGTACGTAAGTTCGGTGTGCCTCATGAATTTTCTGAACCTGCAAAAAAAGCGGCTGCGAAGTTGCCTGGCGAAGTGGGGCCGGCAGATCTCGATGAGCGAGTCGATTTGCGTGATGTACCCTTAGTCACGATCGATGGTGAAGACGCGCGTGATTTTGACGACGCAGTGTATTGTACTCCGGTGAAAGTCGGGCGCGAAAAGGCTTATCGGTTGTTGGTTGCGATTGCTGATGTTAGCCATTACGTCAAGCCTAACGATGCGATCGATGAAGACGCTTTATTGCGCAGCACCTCTGTTTATTTTCCGCGTCGGGTGATTCCTATGCTCCCGGAAAAATTATCCAATGGCTTGTGCTCTCTGAATCCCAATGTTGATCGTTTGACTTTGGTCTGCGATATGGTCATTTCGTTGGATGGCGAGGTAACTGCATATCAGTTTTATCCAGCCGTGATGCATTCCGCAGCACGTTTTACATACACTGAGGTTGCTGCGATTCTTGGCAATACCAAAGGTCCAGAGGCGGCGAAACGCGTAAGTCTTGTTCCTGATTTACTTCATTTGTACGAAGTATTTCAGGTGCTCTTGAAGGCGCGCCATCGTCGTGGTGCGATCGATTTCGAGACGACAGAAACCTATATCGTCGCGAATGCTGCGGGTAAGATTGAGAAAATTCTTCCACGAACTCGTAACGACGCGCATCGCTTGATTGAAGAGTGTATGTTGGCGGCAAACGTTTGTGCTGCAAGTTTATTGCAAGAATATGAGCATCTCGGTGTGTATCGAATTCATGCAGGTCCGACTAAAGAAAAATTGACGCAAGTGAGAAACTTTTTGCGTCAAGTCGGATTGAATTTGACTGGCGGCGATTCTCCATCCGCATCTGACTATGCGCAGCTTATGGAAAAGATTAAGCTGCGTCCCGATTCACAATTGCTGCAAACGATGTTATTAAGATCCATGCAGCAAGCGGTATATAGCCCCGATAATATTGGTCATTTTGGCTTGTCTTATGATGCTTACGCGCATTTTACGAGTCCTATTCGAAGATACCCAGATTTGCTGACACATCGAGCCATCAAAGCAATTTTGGCGGGTAAAGATCGGAAGAGCACACGTCTG
>CALKVB010000613.1 GCA_937996605.1 uncultured Oxalobacteraceae bacterium
TGCAAAATTAGCTGACTTTAAAGGCTTGATTGCGGTAGGTGGCTTCTCTTACGGTGACGTCTTAGGTGCAGGTGAAGGTTGGGCAAAAACGATTTTGTTTAATGCGATGATGTCAGAGCAGTTCTCTGAGTTCTTCCATCGTGCTGATAGTTTTGGTTTAGGTATTTGCAATGGCTGTCAGATGATGAGTAATCTGAAGTCCATCATTCCTGGTGCGCAAGCATGGCCGAAATTTACGAAAAACAAATCAGAGCAATTTGAAGGTCGTTTTGCGATGGTCGAAATTTTGGAATCGAAATCCATTTTCTTCCAAGGGATGGCGGGCACACAAACACCAATCGCTGTGGCGCACGGTGAAGGTTTTGCTGATTTTTCTACGACTGGCGATATTCAATCTGCTTTGGCGGCAATGCGTTTTGTGAATCATCATGGTCAAGCAACGGAAGCTTATCCGTACAATCCAAATGGATCACCAAATGGCTTAACGTCTGTTACCAATGATGATGGTCGTTTCACTGTAATGATGCCGCACCCGGAGCGCGTGTTCCGTACGCCGGTTCATTCATGGGCTCCCGAATCCTGGGGCGAAGATTCTCCATGGATGCGTATGTTCCGAAACGCAAGAACTTGGGTCGCATAAGTTTCACACATGCTTCTTGTCAAACGCAGAGTTAGCTCCCAAGCGCTCTGCGTTTTTTGTTTTGTGCGTCGTTCAGGCGGCTTTTTCTACTTGTCGTACTCCAGCCGATTTTGATGGTTTCTTAAAGCTGCAAATCAGCCATTTAATTTTTGTACACGGAACATAAAATTTATATCGCTGGCAGCATTCTCTAGCTCTTCCTACAATCTTTTTGACTAACTGTTCGCGTGCATGAAGAGTCTCAAAGAAAGAATGATTTTCTATTCTCCTTATTGAACATTCGCAGCTGCACAAATCAGTTACTCGAGTCGAACTGGCTTCTAGCTGCACATCGCAGTGTGGGCTAGTTCTAATAGAAATATAATAGGGGAGATTAGATATGAAAAAGATGAGAAGGAATGCTTTGCTCTTAGGATTGTGCGGAATCTTGAGCATGGGAGCAGCACTCAGCGGATGTGGTGGTCAAACCAGCGAGCTCAAAGCGAGCTCAGAGCCAGCTCCAGCACCACTGGCAACCGTGTATAACGCCACTGTGCCTTTGGGTGGCAATGCGTTCATTACTGCAAGTGCGGCCAATGCAAGTGAAGTCATCGGCGATGGCGGGCTTGGTAATTGGACCGATGCGGCGACCGTGACCAGCGTGTATTTTCGTTTGGCTCAAGCTGGGACATTAAAGATCGGTGTGGTTGCTAGCCTGAATGGCGCGACCAGTAGTAAGGTAAAGGTGAGTATCAATGGTTCACCATTTACGATCAACCTAAGTGGCAGCGCGAGCAAGACCTATGATGTAGCCACTGTGAATATTCCTGCTGCTGGCTACGTCAAAGTTGATCTTCAAGGTGTCAGCAAAGTAGGTGGGTATTTTGGTGATGTGTCGGCGATCAAGATTGCTGGAACGGCAGCAACCAATGGCATGCAATTTGCCAATGATGCTGCCAATTACTATTGGTCTCGTCGCGGCCCATCGGTACACAGCGGTTATGTAACACCGGCAAATACAGAGTATTTTTATAATTAGATTACAGTTCCTGTGGGCGAAGATAAAATCGGCTCATATTTCATGTCGAACGGTTTCAATGGCGGTTATGCTGGAATGCAAGTGAAATCTACGACAGAACGTTGGATTTTGTTTTCGGTATGGGATGGCGATAACAACGCCAAAACGACTTTAGTGCGAAAAGGTCCCGACGTAGTTGATAATAGTTTTGGCGGTGAAGGTACAGGTGGACAGACGTATTTGGTTTTTAACTGGAAAGCAGGAAACACTTATAAGTTCATTACACGAGGCCAACCTGATGGTGCCGGTAATACCAGCTACTCAGCGTGGATCTATACACCAGAAACTGCAAGCTGGCGCTTTATCGCAACCTGGAAACGTCCTGCGACGAATAATTCTTATCTAACGGGTAACCATTCTTTCCTTGAAAATTTTGAAGTCGAGAAGGGTTATTTAGGTCGTAAAGTGCTATTAGGAAATCAATGGGCACGTAGTAATACAGGCGTTTGGACAGAATCAACGCAGATGCGATATACCGGTGATGCTACCGTTACGAATCAACAGCGTATGGACTATGCAGGTGGTGTCGAAGCGGGTAAGTTTTATTTGCGGAACGGCGGATTCTTCGCGAATTATGTAGCGGTTGGCCAAAACTTCAACCGCACACCTACTGGTGTCGTACCTAACGTCAATGTCAGTAGCTTACCTTAAGTCTCACCTACCATTGGGCCAGCGATTGACTGATGATTTTTCAATCGCTGGTTTTTGATACGTTTGGATATATAACGCAATTAACGATGCATTGAGAGACTCAATTACGCAAGCTTGTGGGTGCTGACAACTCGATTCGCGAGACGACATCACTACTATCTTCGTAAGCTTTAGGGGTTGTCTCAAAAATCGTGGCAGGGCGCTAGAGAGACTTGTACGACGTAGCGATTTGGTCCTGAAGAAACAAATATCGAGATTAAATGTGCTCTCAGTACAAATCGTTTAGCTACAATGTCTGGCGCATTGAACAAGGACGGTGGGGCGCGTACTTAAAATCGCGCAGCCTATCATGCATGATCGTTTTGATGTATGTCATACGGTTGTCATGAAAAGACGATAAGATAAATGGATCTGTTGTACATGCAACCGATATGCATGACGGCAGGCAG
>CALKVB010000614.1 GCA_937996605.1 uncultured Oxalobacteraceae bacterium
TCGATGATGGCATTGATGCTCTAGTTCGTATCATTGCCAATAAGGACGGCGTAGCATCCGGAAAAATTTATAACATTGGCAATCCAAGCAATAATCACTCTATTCGCGAATTGGCCCAAATGATGTTGAGCTTGGCTGCTGAATATCCAGAATATGCTGAATCTGCCAAGAAAGTGCAGTTAACGGAAACAACGTCTGCAGCTTACTACGGAGGTGGCTACCAAGACGTCAAAAACCGTGTTCCAAAAATCACGAACACGTGTGAAGAACTCGGTTGGGCACCAACAACGACAATGGCGGATGCGATGCGCCATATTTTTGACGCCTATCGCAGTCAAGTTGCGCAAGCCCGCGCTTTGATGGACTAGATGGAAACGAGCGACGGCTCAGTGCTGTCGCAAATTTGTGTCGATGAGCGGCCCTAGCTTGGCCGCTTTTGCTTTTCAATATCACTCGAAATACGTCAATTAATGCCTACGATTGTTTTAAAAATAGATGTCGATACTTACCGTGGTACGCGTGAAGGCGTCCCCAATTTGGTCCGCATTTTGAAACAGCACCAAGCCAATGCGACGTTCTTATTTTCGCTCGGCAAAGATCATACTGGCTGGGCGATGCGCCGTGTGTTTCGACCAGGTTTCTTCAGTAAGGTCTCTCGCACCTCTGTGCTCGAACATTACGGCTTTAAGACCCTAATGTATGGAGTGATGTTGCCGGCACCCGATATTGGCAAACTGTGCGTTGAAGAGATGCGCAGCGTTAAGCGTGCAGGATTTGAATGTGGGATTCATACTTGGGACCACGTCGTTTGGCAAGATAATGTACGTCAGCGCGGCGAGAGCTGGACGCGAAAACAAATGGGACTTGCTTACGAACGCTACTTAGAAATTTTTGGAGCACCGCCCAAAACATTTGGCGCGGCGGGTTGGCAGATGAACCCCGAAGCGTTCGCACAACTTGATCGATATCAGATTCTATATTCGTCTGACAGCAGAGCTATGTTGAAAGAGGATGGCAATTTGGTGAACCCGCTGGCGGGTCCCTATCGTTTGCGCCACGCAGGAAAAGAATTTCACTGTATTCAAATGCCGACAACGCTTCCTACCCTCGATGAAATATTAGGGTTAGAAATAGACGGTCAATTGATCACAGAAGCCAATATTGCAGGACATTTGCTGTCGCTAACCTCTGAACCGAGAAATCATGTATTTACCATGCATGCGGAACTTGAAGGTCAAAAACTTGCCCCCATCTTAATTGAATTGCTCAATGGTTGGGCAGAACAAGGTTACCAATGCATTTCGATGGGACAATATTTTGCCAACATTCGAGAGCAAGAGCTACCTATACATGACTTAACCTGGGCTGAACTCCCCGGTCGATCTGGGGAACTAGTCGCGCTCAGCTAAAGTCAGATTACTTCACCCACTTACCACCGCAGGAGAAATTTGTGTCAGATAGTTCCAGCGCAGTGCCGAGCGCACTCAATTGCCAAGTCCCTCAGTTTTCCGCAGCGATGACTGGCGGTGTCGATTTTAGTTTAAATGCTTTCCTTGGTAAGAAAGTTGTGTTGTACTTTTACCCCAAAGACAATACCCCTGGCTGCACCACAGAAAGCATCGCATTTCGCGATATTCATGAACAACTGCTCGCACAAAACACTGTCATTTTCGGTATTAGTCGCGACAGTCTGAGGTCACACGAAGGCTTTAAAGCAAAACTAGCTTTACCTTTTGAATTGATCACCGACCCTGACGAACAACTATGCCTGTTGTTTAACGTCATGAAGATGAAGAATATGTATGGAAAACAAGTCCGCGGCATAGAGCGCAGTACTTTTGTTATTGACGAGGCTGGCAAATTAGTGAAAGAATGGCGTGGAGTGAAGGTCGCTGATCATGCTCAAGCCGTTTTAGATTTTGTGAGCCAAAGCAAATAATTGAATTCAACAGAGATCAATCGAAAGCCGTTTAAGAAGATGCCCCCTGTCTTCTTAAGCGGCTTTTACGTTTTTGGATTTCTTTAGAATGTTATTTACGTGCGACCACACTTGCTGTGAACAGTAAGCTTATTTAGTTTCTGTCCAATCCATTTTTTACTTTTCGATGAGGTTCTGATGCCACTTCCTAAAATGCCGACCAAACCAGCGGCCTTGCTGTCTCCCAAGGACTATCCCAAAGCAGAAAAAGGAAAATCAAACAATCGTGCAACGAACCAACCAAAGACTTTAGTGAGCAAAGCAGTTAGCGTCAAAGCAGTTGCCCCTGTAAGTAAGAGTAAGGTTATTACAGACAAACCGACAGTAACAAAGGCGAGTGTAAAGACTACAAGTAAGGAGAATCCCGCAAAATCCGTTGCAAGCCGTGTTGCAGACAAAAAAGGCATTACAAAGATGTTTGTATTGGATACGAATGTTCTAATGCATGATCCGACATCCTTGTTCCGGTTTGAAGAACATGATGTCTATTTGCCGATGATCACGTTAGAAGAACTCGATGATCACAAAAAAGGTATGTCAGAAGTCGCCCGCAATGCTCGGCAAATTTCACGCTCATTGGATGCCTTAGTTGGCGATATCGATAGTGATGATATTGAACAAGGAATTCTGTTATCCAAACTCGGCAATAAAGATGCCAAAGGACGTCTATTTTTCCAAACTAAGTTACAAGGAGGGGCACTACCGCAAGGTCTTCCACAGGGTAAAGCTGATAA
>CALKVB010000615.1 GCA_937996605.1 uncultured Oxalobacteraceae bacterium
TACAAGGTGACTGGAGTTCAGACGTGTGCTCTTCCGATCTCTGCGGATCCTGACCAGTGTCACATCAATATCATGATCAATCGAATGACCCGTCTTCAGATCATCGCGATTGGGCGGCAAGAATGACCAAAATGCGCGCGTTTCACTGTACGTCAGTTAAAAGGCTTTCGCACTTTACGCGGTTTCTAACAAAGGTTGATCAATGCCTTCCTCAACACGTATCGGCTCTTCCACAAACACACAAATAAAGTGAAGAAAACATGGCAAAATCGAAAAATAAAAACAGATACCAAAGTGTGAAACTTTCAAGTCTAAAATCGAACGATTGAATGACTTCAACTGAGGACTCACCGACTGAGAAAACATCAGGACACATGTAGTAGTACTTACGAGAGCGAGAATATTACAAAAGAACCTTAGGTACGATCTCGTCGAAGTCTTGACACAAGGTTCCTCCACAAACAACCAAATGATTGAAAGTATCACGGAAATGCACGAAACGGATTGTAGCACGTTCAGCCTCGAAACAAATGAATGTTCCATATATGCAGGCAAATCACCGCTTTGGATATACAAGCAATTGCTGTAATCGTCGTGTTCAGGTTGATGATAGCAGAGTTTCCAAATGCCAAAATCGTAAATATGATGTACATCTGCTTCAGTATCATAATATTCCATGTGTTTCCATCGCATCATGAACGTTGCACATCCCAAAAGTACGCTTGATGTCAACATCAGTACGATTCGAATGATCTTTGCATACTTCGTACGAAATGATGGAAATCGAAAGGGTGTGCTCGTCTCAATGGATGACGGTTCATCTTCCACAGAAAAGTTTGAATTTGTGTTGATCGTCCAAACGCACAACAAGGCTTCAACCACTATGCATGTGATGCATAGCGCAAAGCAAGGACCGCGTGAACTGGTAGGTCCGGAAAGGCAATCGCCCGACTTAATGATCATCGCCAGCCCGAACGAAAAACCGAACGCGGAGATGATTCGAGTGTATCCATTCCATCTAGGTTTGACGATCGAAACAGATGTCAAGCCCGAGCAAATGACCAAAAGAACAGAGAAGGCTTGAATGAGATACTGCCATGGATCGGTGACTCCGTAAGGATACCACCCTGCGTCGAGCCCAGCGGTGGAATTACCAACGACGACATGGATGCGCCAAACTCCGAACTCTCGTTCGATTCCAAATTCATCGGCATTTGATGTGTACCACTTCGGGATAGCGGATACACAAATGCTTGCAACCAAGCAAAACAAGGCGAGAGCGATTTGAATGTTTCTTTTCCACTGCATGGTGCTTTTGGAAAATGACGAACGATATGTCGTTTGGTTCGCACTTGTCTGCGATTTGTCGTGAACCACAAGTTCGCCCACCTCCCATTTGTTCTTTCGCCCACTCGTTCACGGCCTCTCCTTCGTAGTGCCTCCTCCACGTGGCTAACGTTACCATGTGGCCAATTCCAAAAATATCTTGAACTTGATCACCATGTGTAAGTTCTCGACCGGGAATCATTTCAGCGGTACCTTCTACCGGCAAAGGTTGCGCCATGCAGTCCCAGCTTCCTTCGCATGCGAAAGCTGCTGATGAGCAACAACCATCGACAACACAGGATGCATCTGCTAATTCTCGTTTAGCGCTTCAAAACGTGGCCCCGAACGTGTCAAGCACAGTCCCATCCACTTCGGGCGCACCTGTTTCCAAAGAGCCCGCTCCAACGGATGCAAAACCCGGACGCAAAAAGATAGACGTCCATGAGTTGGCTAGACGTGCCACACCACGAGTCAACAGCGAGCTTTCCGGCCCCACCCCTCTCTTCAACGAACGAGGACGTGGACTGCCTCCCGATACCGATGACCCCGAGGAGCAAAGTCCGCACAAGAAACAACCCGAGCGCGCGAAGCCCTTGTTTCCTCGCAACACTCGACCGTGAAACATAGCGTCTGCCAAGGCGAAATGAAATATACATGGTGTTTTTCAACACCCCTGTCCATCAAGGAAGTTTATGAAACAGTATAAAGAAAACAACTCCGACCATTCCAACCTGTAAACATGGCCCGTTGCGGGTTCTGTGTGTATCAAGTATCTGAACTCAGCTAAAAGGTTAGCAAAAGCTTTGTGTGTCTCCAAGGCATGTTGTCGCTTTCTGTCTCTCACTGCATCAAAGTTTTGCGCATGGATCGTCTCACAGCTCACGAGGCAGATTTATGTGGTGCATGCTGCATTCGCCAACCGTTGTAGCAAAGTCGTCACTCATCACGCGTGTAGTTTCTTTCTTCTTGGCCAGCAGTCTCTACGTTATCAAACAGTCTTCTGTCGAGGAATAAAAGCCAAAACTTTCGCAGTTCGCAAATGTACCACCCATTTCGTATCAAATCGGCCGCGCACAGAGCCGCTGAAAACACTGTCATGGATCTCCCTTTCGGCTGTTTCGCGCGTCCGTTCGGATCTCCGCGCGTCGAATCAAAGGGTTATTCTCGGTGCCCAGGCGCCATTTATTCTGCGCTGCAAGCTTCCGTGCTGCTGCGAACGACATTGGTCCAAGCCATTTACCTGGCTCAACGTTTTGTATGGAAAACGGTTGGAATGCTCTGGGAATCTTAGCGTCATACTCGACGATAAACACGGCGCTTGTCCTTGCGCCACGTGGAAGCACAAATGGACCACCAAGTCGTTCGTCGCCCGCACCTCTCGCCGATGGAGCGAGATACAAACGAACCGAAAGGCCCTCACGAAACAAGTCCATTGGAGTTGACCTTTTTTCTATTTACCGATTTGCAAAACATATCGAGCTTTCATTGCAACCGCAAAGCTAAGTACACCATATGGAACGGATATTGGACTTCAGGTTGTCTGCCTTTCACGTTGTGTACAGACGCGTCCCACTTAGGGTGATTCCCATAGAGCCCGTGGAGCGATTTCTCGATCTCATTACACGGAGGTCTCGTCGTAGACAGATAGATGCACACCATTCGTTGATAGCTATAAACAGCTTCGAAATCAGATTAGTGATGCGCAGAAACAGTGTCGTTGGAACACATACCCCAACGGACCATACTTGGTCATCCTGCGCACCAAACCGTCAAACCAAGTATTCGGGTTCTTCACAAATGTTACTCCTACTGCGAATTCCTCCACAACATCATGATCAATGTAGAAGTTGATTACTTGGGACAGCAGAGAGGAACGTTGATGCAACTCTTGCTTTTCGGGGTAACGCTGTAGAAACCGTTGGCACGCCGTAGCGCAAGCAACATTTGCGTCAGAAACGATAATATCCGCGGGGATCGGCGAAATGCATGCGGACATATAGTAATGAAAACTAACGTTGACTTCTCGGCCTGCATGCAAATCGACGAAAATGAGACACGAAAGAACAAAGGGTTTTCTATGCCATTACCTTTTAACTCGTTTGGGTCAAAAATCGGTGTTGCTGCCGCTGCACTGGCCGCAGTTTTCACTTCATTCGCGTCTGCAGCCGCAATAATCTTTCGCTCCTCCAGCGACAGTTTCTCGAAAATAGCCGTCAACGACGCCATTTTGTTCGGTTCTAGTATTACTACCGTTTTTAGGCAACTAGATGGCCGTCGGAGCCTGCCTGATCTCTTTCGTTATTTAGGACCAACGAAGTCGGAGCGCTCAAAACTTCACGACGAATCGGCATTCGATGGCGACAAACCGATTCGAGTTGAATGCATTTTCGTTTTTCTTCTACGGAGGCACAGTCTGCTCGCATGTACATAGTCGAGATGCGCCTCGAACCATGAAATCATGGATCTCGAAGCGAACTTAGCGATGTTGTCAACTTGATGAGCGGCATCGTCTGATGACCGCTCTCAGAGTCGTGGACCCGCTGTCAGATCTGATGAAGAATTGAATGTATTGAATAAAGGTGCAAACGCATATAGATCGGGTACATGCCATCGGAATGAGAGAAGAATAGATAAACGGAGTGCAACACGCAATGAAAGAGATGAGGGAGAGACGAAACGCAGAAGGATAGGAGCAGGCATGTACGCTCAACACAAGTGCATCACACGAGAATAGAGTCAATAGTCGTAGCGTCAGGTAGAGTCGGAAACAGAAGAACAAGGTTGACAAGGTCGATCAGGTTCGTTGGATGATCGTCGGAGAGACCTCGTCAATATTTTGACAGGAGACCAACCCTGTTTTCGGCCAGATCGCATATGTGCGAGTCGAATTTCCACCCCACCCCACCAACTTGCTCTAAGTGTGTCTAAATTCGACCTATGTGTGACAAACGCGGCGCTTTAGATGCCATGATGCGCTTGGAAAGTGGAAATTTAGCAGTGACAAATAATGTGGGGGCGACTGCAAACGACTAATCGTCTTTGCTGAATTATGCATGTATTCCCCGAAAGCTGCCTTTTTGATCGCGACGCTTGACGGCAAGTCGTCTCCTCCTTCCGAATCAACGTCATCGAGAAAGAACTTCAAGAATCCAAGAATGTGGTGTCTATTGGTGAATTATTCAAGCGAGCGGACCAAAACAGTCACTACGGTCGACCTGAATGGATATTGTCCATGAAGCAGCCTTGCACAGGCTGGATGTCTAAGCATCACACGCGACGACGGCGAGATTGTGGAAAGTGTTCCTTCCAAAGTTGCTGACTCGTGGTTGTGCCGTTCATTTGAAGGTCCTCCAAATCGTTTCAAACTCGTCCCGCAACTCTGCAAGCGTGCAGTCGTACTGTTGAGTCAAAGATCATACGGTAACAATTTTCTCGACTGCCGCTTGTCTTTCGTGGGGATACGTAATATAAAATGGACCCATTCCGCGTACTGTGTTCATCAATGCTTTGAACTCGGCCTTTGTATCATCGAGAGTTGCTCTTATACGCGTACAATCGCTATCCATGATAAAGATCGTCTCGATCAAAGATCTTTCAACTTGCAATCATAAACGGTAGAGTTTATAAACATCTGTAACCATGAATCATCGGTGGCATTGTATTTTTTTGCAGATTACTGCATGCGACGCTTTTTCTCGGAATCGGAGTCTGCCGAGGCATCCGTCAGCACACGCTTTCTTGCTTTCTCTAGAGGAATGCATCCAAGATCTTTAGGGTCCATGCCTGTGTCTCGACGCATTTTGAGACGGTACTCTTCGAAGGTTTCGTCGGGTGTTTGGTCTCGCCACTTGGAATAGTGCTGCGCTCGAGGCATACCGTGTTGGCCCTTTTCGCGAAGAGCCACCACCCGTTTCCATTGTCTTTCGTAGTCTTTGTCATTGTAGAATTCATCATCGGACTTGTCTACGTAGGCGGTGCACTTATCGATGAAATCTTTGACTTCCGATGAAAGGTGCTGTCGGACGTTGCGATTCTTCATGAGGTTTCGGACCTGAGATAAAAACTCAGATGCGCGGCGGGTGTCCTCGTTGGTTCGACCTTTATAATCATCGTACTTGAGAACTTGGGTCGGATTATCTTCGGCTCTCTTCAATAAATCTTTCAGAAAAACCCGATTGAATTCCACGGTTTGTTTCTTTTGGTAGATGGCTTCAACCTGGTCAGCAGCGTCGAGAATTTTCATCATGGGGTTTTCCGGCACGTTGCCGGCCAATAAATTCCAGAACGAGTCTGCTTGAGTCTTCGTTTCGGAAAGACGATAAAGGGCAGACAATGGAATAGGAACGCGAAGCACGACCTCGTTGATGTCGTCAAGAATCACGTCCATCTCCATGCGGTACATCACAGTTCCTTGGCGTAACGATAACTCGGTGAGTTGCGAGTTTTGGCTCGGTACCAAACGAACACCGGGTGGAAGTTGCTTGTGGGTCATCATGTAGTGACAGAGGTTGGTTCCCAATTGCTCAAAGTTGGGTGGTGAAACTTTGAATTCGCTTCTGCAAGCTTCCGTCACCGATTCTCTAGATCCGGTCCATGCGCGGTCGAAGAGCTGCCAAACGTCCTCCATATTATAGCAGATGGTTGGTGGCTTGACTGGCTGATAATCTGGGTTCGCTCCGCTTGCTCTCCATTCTTCCATTTGCTTTTCGTATCTTGCCACTTCCTTTTTCCGGAATTCTTCACATCTCTGCTGATACCCTTGCATCAAGTCTTGGTATTGCTCAGTGAAATTCTTGCCTTTTTCTTCGTAACTGTCTCTGTCTGCCTCACACCAATCTTCGACGTACTTCAAGGTCACTTCGCTTTCGGCCATCTGACGCTTGGCTTGAATTTGTTGCACATGCTTGAGGCGGAACGTATCTTGCTCTTTCTTGCGGAAGATCTCGCGTTGCTGAATTTGTTCAGTGGTCGTCCAAGTCTTCTTTTGACCGTCGGGGCCCTCTTCGGTGTAGGATTGCTTGACCGTAGCCGTAGCACGTTTTTCGTATTCCATGGTAGTTGATTTCTGCTCCGTAACAGTGACGCTTTCCGAAGCAGTGTTGACGCCCCGATTCACATTCGTTGCAACCACAGCTGGAACGGCGTCAACAATCGGTTGGACGGCGCGATTTCTAGCATTGGCGCGTTGTTGACGCTTGCGAGCAGTATTCTCTGCACGATGCGTGGGACACCAATCGTATTTAGTGTCATGCAGAGCATGGCAGCCGTCTTTGGTGCACTCTTTCATCTTCAATCAACGATGTCAAGTTCGCTGTCCGTGCTTAGACCTCAACTGTCTAAAAGTGACGTAATTAGACGATGTTTTCCAGCTTAGGCGGACATGTCGAAAACCGTTTCTTTCCTGCATGAATGTGCCAAGATTTGTACCATGCTGTACCAGGTTTGTACCATGCTGTACCAGGTTTGTACCATGCTGTACCAGGTTTGTACCAGGTTGTACTTTTGTGTACCAGGTTTGTACCAGGTTGTACTTTTGTAACGCTTCGGAATAGAACTGACACATGATCGTAAACTTTCTATCGAAACTTTGTTTCCATTTCACGGGCTTGGATCGAGATGTGTGAAGGTAAACTCTCTCCCTTACGTAAACGGAATGTAATGAATGAAGGAGATGCAGGATACGGAAGGAAGAGGGGGCAGAAGGACGTCGCAGGAAGGACGACATGCTCAAGACATAACAGATGGCATGACGCGAAAGGAAGGCAAAGCAAGACACGTGGATAGAACAGAGTGCTGGAGCTATGCGTAGCTCGGGGACGAAGACATCGTCGTAACAGGCACCACTTGCAGAAAATGGAATAAAATGCATATTCATCAGAAAGACATGCACGGCAAGATGAAACAAGACGAAAGAGCAACGAAGAATAAGCGCTTGGCCATCGGGATAAGTAGTTCTTTGGCACGGGTTACATGATCGGAAGAGTTTCATTCAAGAAAATCAGTCTTCGAGAAGCGGGCACATCTGTTGCTTGACCTTCGCATTTAGTTTAGCACCCGTGAAGTCCCGACAGATCTACACCTCTGATCATACTCATGTTTGATCTTTTGTACTTGCTCCACAACGCTCATGCCGACTGCTTCGTATCTGTCATAGTAACCGTTAAACCAGACTTTGAGATAAACTTCAATTTCTGTCATCCGACTTTTCGCTTGGATACGGCGAATGTGTAAGTAGACCAAACATTCGTCAGGGATGTTGGAAATGGGATGTTCGGGCTTCAGTTGGTATTGGCCAGATAGTCTCGAAGGCGTGGGTCATCACCAATGCAAAGCACCGCTCCCGTAGAGGTCGTCACAAAGGCAAGCAGTTGTCGATCGATGCACACTGGTTCGAGTGGATGGCGTTTCGCGATCTTGGACAGCGTCTTCGTGCCACGAGTGGGATAAACTATGTCCAATACCGCCAACATGGCGCTGCATTTGTCGCTACCACCCCATGGCATGGGGAATCAGATGGAAATGGTACACTGAGTTACCGCCATAAACCAATCATGAATCTGCGGTGAACAGCAAGTTGCACCATGACCGTCCTTACAGACTCGTGTTTCTGCCTTGATACTTTATGTCCTACTAGGATTCTTATCATTCGTGGTAAATCAAGTCGGGTAATTTTTCTTTTTTCTTTTTGTGGCTCCATCCTTTACAGAGATAAGTGAGCCGCACCACACGACTTGCAAGCCATAGACAAGACCATTCAACATGCACGGACAAAGTGGACATGAGTGGGAAACTCCAGATCACGGCGCTTCGTCTTGCTGATGACGGACGCGTTTGGCAGGGCGCTTATATTCGGACGCCTTTTGCGCAGGTTGACCAAGGACCAACTGCTGCGGATCTTCAACCAAGACCGCTCGCTGCTTCCAAGTTTCCAGCTCTCGTTCCAGTCTCTGCTTGTCTCGTTCCAGATTTGGAACCTTGAAAGCAGCATCACGAAGCTCCCGATAATACGAACCATCGACTGCGACTTCGTTGTCTTCCAGCCTTCTTTTCGTCGAATCACAAGTGGCTATCATGACTTGTTCCTCCATGTAGTCGACGTCTTCTTCACGTTCCTCCTTTTCGTCCTCCAGCTCGGCAATATTCTTAGCTTGCTCATCGATCGTTTCTTCCTTGTCCAGAATTTCATTCTCCAGCTCGGCAATATTTCAACCTCCAACTCTTGCGCCCGCTTTTTCCAATGCGCAGCTTCGTCTCTCCAACTCCAACTGATGTTTTCTTGATCACCGAAATTCACAGCATTTTCAGCACCACTAGTTGCCATCATAGCCTGTTCATTCAGCCGTGGGTGATAACTCATCAGTACAAAAAACGAAGGAAGACTGCAAAGCGTCGACTTGTGGCGGTCGATGACAAAGCGCCAATTTTCCGGAGATGCCTCCGACGACAGACATTATTCGGTACAACGTACCGGAGCGGCCCCTCCCGATGAGCAGACATGGATCTGAGCAGTCGCAATGATCAACATTTGATTTCGGAGCTATATTTGTCGCGTCAGTACCGTATTTGGTCCGTAAGCTCTGCTTCCCCTTCGGAGACCCACTCTAAATCGCTCCGATCACGCTTCTAGGCTGTGACAAACATATGGCGTTTGTACCAGTTTTTGTCGGCGCTGTTGTTGGAGGGCTGGTTCATTTAGCCCGCACGGAACGCATCATTCGGCATCTCGGTTTATACGGCCCTAGAAGGTGCGTTCAAAACGAAACCATTCGAAAAGCGCTCGAGCAGAACGAGAACCTATTTCAACAAGGAGATGCCATTCTCCACCTTGCACTTCGGGAGTACATGAACGACCGTCACTCGCTTCAGAATACGGACTTGCACGATCTTGAGAATCAAGACGCTGTCGTCGAGTACTATGAGCACTTGGACATCGAGAAGTACTTTCAGGATTTCAAGCTGCGGGCACCTCAAGCAAGCGAGCCGGTCAGGAAAGCCAAAATTTTCAAAGCCATCATTGGCGCGGTTGCTAAAGATATTTCCAAAGATTATGCCGTGGAGTATGCTCTCCGTATCGTTAAAGCTTGTATTCGTTATGAATGAGGCTTGCGTTTGGGACCTGAGCGTGAGCTAGCCCAGTTTGTCGCTGAACTGCATACGTTCGATACACAAAAGTACAACATGGTACAAACCTGGTACCCCCTACACTCATGGTACAATCTTGGTACATTCATGGTACAGCCTGGTACATTCATGGTACAATCTTGGTACATTCATGGTACAATCTTCGTACAGCATGGTACATCCATGGTACACAAACAAAGGGTTTTCGACATATTCGCCTAAGCTTGAAAACATCGTCTAATTTCAGACAATGTAAAATTGGAAAGTCTGTGGACTTGGGTTTGTACTTTTGGAAGCGAGCGCATACCCTTTCCTTCTTATGTGAACAAAAATATTCTTTGAGGAGCGCTCATTCACGTGGACGAAGTGGTATGTACTTACGGACAGAACACCGTCTGACCAAAACATGCCCATGGTGTTGGGTGCGATCACGTCGCTTTGCAGACGACCGACTGGCTCGTAAAAAACATGCTCTCTGTCAGCACAAGCAAGCTTGGGCCGCTCCATGAGGCAGCCGTCCACTGTCGTTCACGTTGGTTGCTTGAACCGAGCTGCTTCTGCCAGACGCGAATCGTCCCAACGAATGTTATGAACGGCATTCAAGTGCCGCTTTAGAGCAAGACCGCGAGAGAATGATCGACCGCATTGCTGGAAAACGCATGGGAACGGCTTCAAATCTACAAAAGAACAAGAGTAACATGCAATACAATATTGACGAAAGACAATAGCAGTGGTTACCGAAATGTGAATGAATGTGCCGTTTGGCATTGGAGCGGTTCGCAAACGCTCGATTGCAACCATGGAACGTACAAACGTGTGGCCTGTCTGCGGTAACGTCAACAGTGCTCGTGCAATGACGCAGATAAATGCACCGACGCCAACGCCATACCTCCAGCATGCAGACGCATATGTCGTTCCATCGCACTCGCTACTTTGAACTTCCGACGGCAGCCAGCAAAAGTACAGTGGAACGGTCGGGTTGTCAAGTGACCATCGAGGTGCTGGCTCAGCGCCAAAGCTGAACCAAGCACTGCGTTGCAGCGACGGACAGTGCACTGAGATATCAAGCGTAGACAGCAAATGGGTGGTACGAGGTGGTCGACGAACAGAAATTCCGTATGTACCAAGAAAGGAATTGCCGGTGCAGTAGTGCGATTTGCATGCGGATTATCTAAGACGGTAGGCTGATTGGGTGGTCCGAAATCGACTACAGACGTTAAGAACACCGTGGCTGGGGATGGCGGCAACACCGGACAGCTGTGAGAATCGAGCGCAGCTGTTTGATAGTCCGGCACGTGGTCTGGATGCTGGCTGAACATATTTACTGACACGAAGGAGGTACAGACGCTACAGGCGGATAGAAGATGAGAGAACAATCAGAGGGGAAAAAGCGGAAACTGGCTATCGCTGTACCTTGTGTACGTAGCTTCACAGCTGGCCCCTCCAGTTGTATTTGGGAAACCAACATGACACGGCGTCGGAGCCGGTCCGGTATGCACGGCTTGCGCAGCGTGCAACGTGTGGTAGTGCAAAGTCGGTGCACTGAGGCCGCTCCGCCTCGAGTCATCTCCAAAGTGACTGTGCCCTGAAGCCATGTTTTCGAGGTAAGAAGTTTGCTCGCGGTTATCGGATATTCTAGCCCGACCCAGTGGCGACATCGATGATGCAGCTTGCAAATGATAGGAGTTGCCGAACTGAGCGATAGAAGAGGACATCATGGCGACCACAGTGGAGCAAACGCTTGGAACATCAGATTGGTGTATGCGCGGTTCTATACACTCTGGTCTGGATCTTTTCCGTGCAAATGCCGAACCAGATTGGCTGATTAGAGCTGTCGGTGGCGTGCAATGGCGCATGCTGTCCATGATGGCACGGAACGACAATTCTTCAGACGGCGCACGTTCGCCCGTCAATTTGGACCACGCCTAATCCGACCAGTGCGGTCCGACGTGCGGTGCAACAACTCCCCACACGCTCGTGCACTTGGTCCTATCGTACCAAAGCGGATATGTCGAACACCGAAACCGAAGACGCAAATCTTCAGCCGAAGTCCGATACTGACATTCCTGGACCTGGTGATTTCTGTTTCACGCCTGGCGTATGCGCATTGTGCTTTTGTGGATGGGGTTTTTGCGAAGAGTGGACCAGCGACTGGATTTTCGATCGAACGCATTATCGACGAAAACACCGAGCGCAATGGAAGAAAGAGCGTCTCATCGTGCTGCAACGTTCTGTCGACGCCACTTTCAGCGCTCTGCAACAAGACATTAGCAAGCGGCGCGTCGAAATCATCCCCGCCGTCGACCTCGCCCTCCTCCTCGACAGGCGCCTCCAGCAGGCCTTTCAACCCGGCCTCGATGTCGCCCTCCAGGCCCAT
>CALKVB010000616.1 GCA_937996605.1 uncultured Oxalobacteraceae bacterium
TGAATTTAATTGAAGGCGTGAAAATGCACAGTTATCCTGGCGCCTTGGGACAAATCTTAACGAATACAATCAACAATGCCCTGGTACATGGCCTTGAGGGACAAGCGTCAGGTAAAATCATGATTAGCACTTCATTGAAGGATGAGGACACCGTCGAACTTAGGATGAGCGACAATGGGAAAGGTATCAAAGCTTCTGACTTACCACGCGTATTTGATCCTTTTTTCACCACCACATTAGGTCATGGCGGCTCCGGACTAGGTCTCAACATCGCTTACAATCTCGCCATCAATGTATTAGGCGGGGAAATCAAAATCGAAAGCGAAGTAAATCAAGGTACAACTGTCAGTTTAATTCTCCCTCGCGTCGAACATAAAACTGAAGTTAACCCTAAATAAAACTATCAGGCTATCGATGATGGCCTAGCAAAGAATCTGTCAGAGCAGCTTCTAATGGGGATCACGTGGTCGCAGCCCCAATTTCACGACCTCAGCCGAATAGTAATACTGATAGGCTTTCCAAACAGTGTCACTACTCGCTAGTTTATCCATCGTTAGTTTCAAGAGAGCACGATCAGCTTCATTCAAGGACTTAGTCGAAATATAAATGCCGCTTTCAGCCCAAGGAAAATCGTCCAATTTTTCGTACCGAATCTTACCGACCAATTCTGAAAGTTTAGCTTCCGTCTGCAGCATGCCAGCGAATATTGTCGGCGCCATAATGGTCACATAGTTAGGATTCGATCTCATCACACGGGCGACTGAGATGGTGTCAGCTTCAACCAACAATCTCCCCTGCTGCTGCATCTCATCTACAAGTGATTGATATACCGTGCCGTAATCGAAACCTCTTACGACTAATAATTTGATAGGCGACTTCTGCAGCAATTCTTTACTCGAATTTATCGCAGCCTGACCATTTTCAATAGAGATCAAAGTTGCCCGTAACTGCACCATCGGTACAAAGATCCCTGACAGATCTCGACGATTGGTCTTCACTGCTGTCAACAATAAATCGGCTTGTCCATTTTCAAACAAGTTTTCTTGACGACTCTTGGGCACCAGCTGGTAGGAAAATTTGCAACCTGACTTCGCAGCAACTTGAGCTAAGAATTCGGGCACGATACCAGCGTATCCTGCGCCCTTAGTCATCACGGTAAGTCCGGATGGCAGAATCGGGACTTGAATTATCCGACTACAGCCAGCATGTGCCAGCGGTGACCATATGGCAACAACCGCCAAAGTCGACATGGCACATAAATGCAAAAAGTGAGAAATTGAATACCTCACGCTGCTTCCATTGAAATAAGTTAAACGAATTCATGCTGCCTTATCAGAAGCATTGTGCAACGAAATATGGCGCGTGCCTACTTCATGCAACGCTTTTGCACAAATAAACCGAGAAGTAAGATTAGGATGTGAACGCATCACCACAGTTTTGTAATTTAGCATTTCAATCACGACAAATATAGACAACTTCACTAAGTGACTCCTCTACATAGAAATTGGGCGTGATAGACTTTGACTACGCAAGCGTTCTCGGAGGGGGAAATGACATTGATTAAATATCTTTTTTGTGTAGCGCAAGTCCTACTGGTCGTGAACTTAGGATTTGCACAAGACGTCGGCAAAGTTGCCCATCATGAATACGATGCGGCACTCGCCAAACGACTGGGTGCAGACAGCCGCGGGATGCGTCAATACGTACTAGTGGTTCTCAAGACTGGCCCCAATAAAGTACCTGCCGGAACAGAGCGGGACGCTATGTTCGCAGGACATTTCGCGAACATGCAACGGCTTTCCGATGCCGGCAAACTCGTCTTAGCGGGTCCTTTTGATGGCACCGAAGGCTGGCGGGGCCTTTTTATTTTTGCTGTCAGTAGTATCGACGAGGCGCGAGAACTGACAGCGACCGATCCAGTTATTATGCAGGGCGAAATGGTCGCGGAATATCATCCTTGGTATGGTACTGCAGCGGTGGTAGAGATTCCCCAAATTCACTCTAAATTGGTGGAGAAGAAAAAACCCTAAGGTGCAATTCTCTGTCCATGCTCGTCTATAACGCGTTCCCCATCTTCTTTAGCGAATGCCCCCTGTTGAGGTCGCTGCAAAATATCGAGCACCTCTTCAGAAGGACGGCACAATCGTGTCCCCAATCCCGTCACTACAATGGGGCGATTGATCAAGATAGGATGCTCTAGCATCAAATCAATTAAGGCCTCATCGGTCCACTTTGCATCGTCTAATCGCATCTCTGTATATTGCAACTCTTTCTGCCGCATGATCTCACGTACCGGCTTCCCCATAGCTGCGATCAATGTTTTAAGAATTTCTTTGCTTGGCGGTGTTTTCAGGTATTCGATAATTTCTGGCTCAATACCAGCGTTACGAATCAGGGCTAGAGTATTGCGGGAAGTCCCACACTTTGGATTGTGATAAATCGTCGTCATAAATACGAATAGTAAGTTAAACCAACAGGAATCGTGAAATCATACGAAACGCAGTGTTTTTTGAAGAAACTGCGAACGGGCATTATAAAGGCTAGCTCTCGCCAACATAAAAACCCATGTAAATTTCTTCAATTGCCCCCTTTTTTTTACATGTAAAACTCGACTCATTGTTACAAAGATTGAGCGGTAGTTCTGCGCTACACAATTTATGAGGTTCGTCCTACATTTTTTGCATGACATAAAAGAGTAAAGCGCGTTAGTATTCAACGATTCCACAAGGAAATAGTGCATTAAAGCAGGATCTATGGAATAGCTCAATCTGAGTATCAAAGGAATTTTGCATGCAAAGCGTATCCTTTAGCGAACTCGAATCGCTGATCTCTAACCTGATTGACCAAATACCGATAGGGATCGTCGTCCTTGATCGCGACTTTCGCTTACGCTTCATCAACGAGCGTCATGCTAAAAATAATCAACTTAGAAAAGAGGATCAACTCAACAAGCGTTTGCGCGAATATTTGCCTCACGCCGCGCCTATTATTGAGCCCAAATTGCAGTTCGTGCTCGACCATGGTATCCCACTACTGAACCAAGAAATCATCAGTAAGCAAACCCTTATTGATGGCTCAAGCTTACATAGAATAGCATCCTACTATCCTTGGCAAAACGAAGCGCATGAAACAATTGGCGTGATTGGGATTATCCAAGATTCGAAGTTTGATCAGTTTGCGCAACGTATGTTGGAGGAGAGTCAGTATCGGCTCTTAAAAGTACTCGACAATTTATTCACATTTGTCGGAGTGTTAGAACTCGATGGAACCTTGACGAATGCCAATCGTGCGCCATTAGAGGCCGCCGGTTTGCGCCTCGATAATGTCATCGGCAAGAAAGTGTGGGATACCTATTGGTTTGCGCACGATACTCAATTGCAGCAACAAATTCAAAACGATATCAAACTCTGCTTAGAGGGTGAAGTCGTTCGTCACGACATACAAGTACAAATGCGTGACGGACAACTAATGTGGTTAGACTTTATGTTAGCGCCACTTCGCGACACTGAAGGCAGAATTACCCACCTGATTCCATCAGCAAATGACATCTCACAGCGACATCACAGTGAAGAAGCTTTGCAGAAATCAGAAGAGCTATTTCACTCTATCATTTTGGCTTCCGATGACGCCATCATTACCAAAACATTAGAAGGTATCATCACCGCTTGGAATCCTGCAGCAACACGCTTGCTAGGTTATACAGAGGCCGAGGCAATCGGTCGGCCTATCACAACACTATTTCCACCGGATCGAATCCAAGAGGAAGAAATTTTATTGTCACGCATTAGCCGTGGTGAAAAGGTATTGCCGTTTGAAACAGTTCGTATCCATAAGGATGGCTCAGAAATCGAGGTGTCTGTCACCATTTCGCCTCTACGTGATCGTTCAGGAACGGTGATTGGCGCGTGTAAATTGGCGCGCGACATTACGATGCAAAATGCGCAGCGCAGACAGATTTTTCAAGCACTGCAGGACAAGACTGCTTTACTACACGAAGTTCACCATCGCGTAAAAAACAATTTACAAATTGTCTCAAGCTTACTCAATATGCAGGCTCGCCGAGCATCGCCCGAAATCGCATCAGCTTTTTCAGAATGCCAAACGAGAATTCGAGCGATGGCATTGGTACATCAACTTCTGTATGAGTCAGACAATATGGCGGAAGTTGATTTGGGTTTGTATTTATCACAGCTATCAACGCTCTCACGAGCTAGCTATGACGACGAGCAAACAAAAGTCACGATTCAATTTAACGGTCCTGATCAAAAAATTTTGATCGACGTGCAAAGAGCAATACCCTGTGGATTGATTGTGAGTGAACTCATCCTCAACGCTTACAAACATGCGTTTATCGATAGACCCAAAGGTAGCATTCAAATTGAGCTTAAGAAGCAAGCACCGCAACATTTCCAACTAGTGGTCGCCGATGACGGTTGTGGGCTGCCAGACAATTTCGACTGGAAAAGCCGCAAAGGTCTAGGTACGCAGTTAGTACCTATGTTTGCGCAACAACTTAAAGCCAAATTACATCACGCGACTGACAGCAAAGGCTCGCGCTTTTACTTTGACATACCGATAGCCCTTGAGGAAAACTGAGATGATAGCCGAACGAATTCTCATCGTCGAAGATGAACCTGTAGTCGCGCTAGATCTTCAACACACTTTAGAAGAAATGGGGCACGAAGTTGTCTCTATTAGTGAGTGTTTTGAGTCCGCTATTCAATCTGTGATTGAACACAGTCCAACGTTGGTCATGATGGACATTCACCTGCAAGGAAAAATAGATGGAATCGAAGCTTGCGATGCGATCTACCATGGCTGGAAAATTCCCGTGATTTTCCTCACCGCCTATGTCGACGAAAATACTGTCAATCGCGCAGCTGCTTGTCGCCCTTTTGGCTATTTAATGAAGCCCTATCACAGCAAAGAGCTGTACGCTACGCTACAAGTTGCGAGATCGCGTCATGATAGTGAAGCAGCCTTAGCTCGCTCCGAGGAACGTCTTTCCTTAGCTCTCGAAGCGGCGGAGCTGGGCATCTGGGAGTGGGAATCTCAAATCGATAAAATCAAAGGTGATGTACGTTTCGAACGTATTTGTGGCAGCTTACTGTGCCCGGTCGCTACAACATTGCAGAGCATGCTCGATAGAATTCATCCAGAGGATCGCAGCAAGTTGGAGAACCACTTAAGTAAGCGAGGTTTTTTTCATATTAGTTTCCGCGCACTTCGAGAATCAGGCAGCTATGCATGGTTAGAGCTCTACGGTAATCGCCGTGAGCGTCTTGATGAAAGCAGTGTAATCGTTGGCGCAATTCGCGACATTAGCGTCAAAAAAGAGATCGAGGATAAATTAAGGCAAGCCAGCGTTGTGTATAACACGATCGCGGAAGGAATAATGATTCTCGATGGCAGTGGTCGGTTGATTTCAGTAAATCCCGCTTTCAGTAAGCTCACAGGATACGAACTAGCCGATATCGCAGGGCAAACACCTGAAGATTTCTTGGTGGTACGTCAAGACAATGATCCTAGCTATCAAGAATTAGCGCTATCTATCGACGGCAGCTGGACTAGCGAGGGAGTCTGCAAGTGTAGTGATGGTCGAGTCTTTAACTCTTTACAGCAGGTGTGCGTGGTTCGAGACGATGAGGGAAATGCGATTCAATTTGTACACACCATTTCTGACTTAACTACAATCCGCGCAACGGAAAAGCAACTCGTTTATTTAGCTTACCATGATTCATTAACTAAGCTTCCAAACCGACGCATGTTCATGGATCGTTTAAAACATGCAATGGCGAGCGGCGATCGCAGTGGACAGCATGGCGCCCTTTTATTCATCGATATGGATGATTTCAAAACGCTGAACGACACTCTGGGTCATGACATGGGCGACTTATTACTGGAAGAAGTGGCACGGCGTCTGTCTTCTTGCGTACGAGAATGTGATACGGTGGCTCGACTCGGTGGTGACGAATTTATGGTGATGTTGGAACAACTGAGCCATATAAGTGAGGAAGCGGCGGCACAAACCGAAATCGTCGCGAAAAAAATTATTGCACATCTTGATGAAGAGTATCAACTCAGCGTTCACGACTACCGCTGCACGCCCAGTGTTGGTGCCACACTTTTTTTAGGAAATGTGCAAGGGATCGACGAACTGATCAAACAAGCCGACATCGCGATGTATCAATCAAAAAAAGGCGGGCGCAACCAACTCAGTTTCTTTGACCCATCGATGCAACAATCCGTCATCAAGCGCGCTACATTAGACGCTGAATTGCATCGAGCCTTGGAACGTCAAGAATTTCGCTTGCACTTTCAAATTCAGGTCGACGCCTGGCGCCAATCGATTGGAGCAGAAGCCTTGATTCGTTGGTATCATCCTGAGCTAGGAATCGTACCTCCTAACGAATTTATCCCGCTAGCAGAGGAAACCGGACTCATTCTACCTATAGGACAGTGGGTACTAAAAACAGCTTGTCAGCAAATTCAAGCATGGCAAAGCAATCCTAAAACTCGCCATCTAGTGTTAGCAGTGAATATCAGCGCCAAGCAAATTCGTCAGAAGAATTTCTGTAGTACGGTCTTAGCGCTCGTCGAAAAATATCAAGTACCACCACATTTGCTCAAACTTGAAATTACAGAGAGCGTCCTGCTCGACGATGTCGAAGAGACCATCAAAACGATGTTAGAACTCAATAGCGTTGGCATACGTTTTTCTATGGATGATTTTGGAGCTGGCTATTCATCTTTACAATACCTCAAACGTCTTCCCTTAGAACAGCTGAAGATTGATCGTTCCTTCGTTCAAGATTTGGAAAATAATAGTAGTGATCGTACCATCGTGCGCACCATCATCACGATGGCACAAAGTCTCAACATCGATGTAATCGCGGAAGGCGTAGAGACCGAGGCGCAACGCGAACTATTACAAAATAAAGGGTGCATTCATTACCAAGGTTATTTGTTCGGCAAACCAGTCGATATTGAACAATTCAATCGTTTCTTGGAATAAGTAGCTGATCACTGGGGTACGCTAAAAACAAGAAAATCTCGCCTTTGTAAGTAATGCCGTTCAGTGAAGCGCAATACGCCATGGCGTCGCCCTACCTTAGGCCGCCCCTCTTATCGTTAAACTTTTACCGACTAGCTTGCCGCCAATGCGCGAACGACCATAACTGAACTTGTGTGCTTAGCTTAGCTACATTGCGCTTAAGTACGGCTTTTCGTCAAAAATAGTTATCTAGAAGAGTCGGACAACCTCAACCTCTTTATAAGTTTGTGAGCGATGCTTCACAAACCTGATTTTCATCGCTTCGACTTGACCCGATGTTTCATCATTTTCTTCACAAACCTAGTACGCTCGTCGTGATGATCACACTTTTGATCACTCATTCCCGACCAAACTATATTCCAGTTTCCATCGATCACTTGCAATTCAAACTGAGTAATCGATTTCACCGTACTACCATCTAAAAAACAGCATGCACTTTGGTCGAGCTTGTGTGCTTCGCGTAGCTTAGTGCTTAGCGATCGATACCCCAATTTAGCCGAAAGCAATTGACAAAGTCAGACGGGCGAAAAAAGGGCAGGTTTCCCTGCCCTCACGAATAAAATAAATTGAAGCGAATTTGTCTTGGACTTAGAGCCCTTAAGAACCCTTAGAAACTGTATGTGACACGTCCATAGACGAAACGTCCTGAACGTCCAAATGGTGAGTAATTGGAAAAACTAGCAGCACCGTTTGTGTTCAACGCTGGGGTTCGGGGATCTGCATAGGTATCGAAAATATTATCAGCACCGACTGCAACTTTCCATTGTTTGCTTAGACTATAACGAAACTCTAAGTCAACCAAAGTCTTAGGCGATAAAACCTGATCTAAAGCAGCGGTGGTACCCGGATCAATCACTTCACCGTAACGAGTGGCACGCAGCGTTGCCCCCATTTGATCTAATTTCCAATCAACGCTCGCATTGATTTTGCTACGTGGCTGACCTTTTTCAAAAGCGAGGACATTAATACGATCGAATAAAATCGGTGAAGGTGATAGCGCCGACAATTGTGCTGTTTTAGGAACTTTTGTCACCTTGGTTTGCGTAAAATTACCCGCCAAAGTAAAGTCAAATTTACCCGCACCATCGGCCAACATCAAATAGTTCGCAACAACATCCAAACCCTTCGTGCTGGTGTCAACACCATTGATAAAGAAGCGCCCGCCGCCAACGCCGACAAATCCTTGCGCTGTTAAGTAATTACGAACATTTGTCGCCGTCAGATTTTCAGATAACACGATACGGTTAGTAATATCGATATGATAGGCATCAATCGTTAAACCGAATTTACCAAAATTAAACACTGCGCCCAAGGATTGGTTCACCGATTTTTCAGCTTCTAAAGGTTTTGCGCCGAGCGCAATCGCAGCAGCCGAACCAGGGGTGAAAGTTGTAATTTCGAAAGGAACACCGTTGATAAAATTCGTCGCTGTCGAAGTGAAGAACTGTTGTTGCGGAGATGGCGCGCGGAAGCCATTTTGCACCGTACCGCGTATAGCAAATTGCTTACTAAAGTCATAGCGGCTAGTGAGCTTGCCGGTAATGTTATTGCCGAAATCAGAATAGTGTTCTGCGCGCGCCGCCGCCGATACTAACCACTCTTTGGTTAAGTTAGCTTCCACATCGACGAACACACCCGCTGCGCTACGACTATTATCGGAAGCATTGGCAGGTGTAAAGCCTGGAAATACTTGCGCACCAGGCGCGGTGGGCGTACCGTTTGCTAATTTTTCACCACCGAAACGATAAGAATCTGGTTCACCTGCCGACAAGGTGTAACCCTCGCGACGCATTTCAAAACCAGTAGCAAAACTGAGGGGTGACGCCAATCCCAATTCAAAAGTGCGCACAGCGGTTAAGTTAAACACTAACTGGTCATAAGCGAAACCGCCTGCATCAAACACCGTCTTGCTAGTGGGGCCGATCGAGCGGTTCAAACTATTTTGTACCGAGAACTGCATCTTGTTTTTGCCATAACCGAGTGACGCATCCATGTCCCAATCACCTGCTAACCATGAAGTACCGAAGGTAGCGCTGTAGTCATCCACTTGTGGGGCGATTTGTGGCAAAAATCCATTTGGATAAATTGAAATGATGTTTTGATCTTGCAAAGCACGGCGAAAATTACCTGCAGAGACTGCGTCACGACGTTGATAGCTCGCCCACGCATATACTTTTGTGCCACCCGCTAAGGTTTCGCCCGCATTGACGAAAAAAGTGTTCTGTTTAACATCAGGCTCTCCATACCATGCATCGAAGCGATTGAAATCTTTTTCACGTGGATCAAACGCACCGTTCACCAAAGGGTATTGCTGGCGGAAGTCCCATCCCCCACGCTCAGTGTGCTTTTGGTCTTTGATTTCGGCTGCAACTGTGACATAACCATTATCGCCAAATCCGAAGCCCTTCCAAATGCTCGCAGTGGTCGTATCGCCATCATGCCGGCTACGTGAAGTACCTGGTGCAGACCAAGTTGCTCCTGTCGGCACCGTACCAGGAATAAAATCATATTCGGTAATTCGTTGTCCGTAACTTAAGGTTGCATCACCGCCATCACGGTCTGCGCGTAAACGCAAGTTAATCACACCAGAAATCGCATCTGAACCATACTGTGCTGACGCGCCATCGCGTAGTACTTCGATATTTTTTACCATCGCCGTCGGGATCGTATTCAGATCCACTGCTGCAGTCCCGCGTCCCACTGTACCATTGACATTTACCAATGCTGACGCATGACGGCGTTTCGAATTAACCAAGACCAGAGTTTGATCGGGACCTAGGCCACGCAAGGTCGCAGGGCGAATAGTGTCAGTGCCGTCGGTTAAGCCTGGTCGCGGAAAGTTCAAAGATGGCAAGGCGATTGACAGGGCCTGATTAATTTCTGTGACCCCAGAATTTTGCAGAGATTCGCCAGAAATCACATCGACGGGTGCTGAAGTATCGGTCACAGAACGGTTAGGCATCCGCGTGCCCGTTACAATCACCGCGGTTGCTTTTTCTTCAGCCTGCGCCTTTACTTTATTGTCGGTCGACTGAGCTTGCGCCATTCCAGCACAAAACAACGAGGAAATCGCCAAACTCAGGATGGGGTTTTTAGGTGAAAAGTGACGCATTGGGAGACCTCCAAAAAAATAGATAACACTTCGTGCAAATCATAAATGGGGGTAGAAATTAGCAATCATGAGCGATCACCACTTGAGTCGTTTCATCATGACAGCAAGCTTTTTAAACGTCAATTTAAAGCCCACTAGATACAACAGTCTTGGTTCATAATGATGCAGAGTAAGCGCCGATCCACTATGCGAAAGCTTGGTTGCAGTGGATTCGTAAACAATAAGACATGACAAGTTCACTAAATCATCAGAAGTTAGCTACTATGAATCAAACTTACAAACAATTTTCCCCCGCCTGCGAACGCAATCGTGAGCCAATTTTGCAGCAACTTATCACGCTGTTTAAAGACACCAAAACGGTGCTTGAAATTGGTAGCGGAACCGGGCAACACGCGGTATTTTTCGCACAACATCTTCCCCATGTTAAGTGGCATCCGAGCGACCGCATGCAAAATCACCCAAGTATTTTGGCGTGGCGGGAAGAAGCTTGCCTAAGTAACCTCAAACAGCCTATCTCTTTAGATGTCGACATCTCAGAACAATGGGAGCTACCAAGATTCGACGCGGTCTTTACTGCCAATACCTGCCACATTATGTCGTGGGAGACAGTAAAAACAATGTTCGCAGGTATCAGCCGCATTCTTGAGCCTCAAGGTCTGTTAGTCATTTACGGACCATTTAACTTTCAAGGTCAATTCACCAGCGCTAGCAATCAAGCTTTTCACGCCAGTCTGCAAGATCAAGCAATCCATATGGGGATACGCGATATTGAAGATATGCTTTCATTAGCCACACTGCACAACTTAGAAAAAGTGAACGATATTGACATGCCAGCCAATAATCGACTACTGGTATTCCAGAAAACCACAGAAGCATAGCAATTCATCAAAAAACCTTAAAAATTTTTTGCCGCGCGATTAAAGTATTACATTCAAAGTGAAATTATTTGCCAATCCTTCAAAGGGCTAGACGGTAAGACTCAGCACACTAGTCTTCTGTTTGAGCGAGAAAAGAAACTGTATATGCTGGTCAGGTTTTCCATTATTGCTCTGCTATTTACGCTAAGTGCGCTGTCATGGGCAGACACCAGCAATAACGACCGAGCAGATGCCGGACAGGCTAACCAAGCGATCTATGAATTTGGCACGCCTCTCATGCGTACCTTCTTGCCACAAGAATACCGTGCGCAGGGACAGAATTGGACGGTTTTACAAGATCATCGAGGCTTAATTTATGTTGGCAACAATGATGGTGTTCTCGAATTTGACGGTGAACGTTGGCGCTTAATTAAGGTCAGTAATCAGACTACGGTCCGCTCATTAGCAATTGATCGTCAAGGTCGTATCTATGTCGGTGCGGTTGGAGAAATTGGCTATCTGGAAGCAGATCGACATGGCAGCATGCAATATGTCTCTTTGATGCCAAAGCTTAATCAAGAACAAAAACAATTTTCAGACGTATGGCGGTGTTTCGTTACCGATGAGGGCGTTGTGTTTGCCAGTTTTCGGCGCTTACTCCGCATCAATGGAGACAAGGTCGACCATTGGACTCCAAAGCAAAGCTTTCAATGGCCGTTCTACGTCAACGGACGCCTATTTTTGCGTGAAACCGGACGTGGCTTAACCGAACTCAAGGGCGATCAATTTGAATTAGTGCCTGGCGGCGAGAAGTTTGCCAAT